>NZ_JABXEM010000212.1:0-21197 GCF_013372595.1 Myxococcus sp. AM011 | reverse complement strand
GGACAACCCCTTCCCCCACTCCCCCGCGTTCCTCACCGGCATCCGAAACCTCCAGGGTTGGGACTGGAAGGATGCCACCACGCTGTACGTCACGGACCACGGCCCGAGCGGCGAGACGATGCGCCGAGGACATGACGAGGTGAGCATCGCGCGCCCCGGGAGCAACCTGGGCTGGCCCGGCATCTACTCGTGCGAGATTCACGAGGGCTGGGTGACGCCCTCGCTCACGTTCGCGGACGCGATGCCTCCGGGGGGCGCCGCCCTCTACACCGGCACCGCCATCCCCGAGTGGAAGGGCTCGCTGCTGGTGGGGACGTTGGGCTCACGCCACCTGCACCGCGTGGAGTTCGCCTCGGACAACCCGGCCCGCGTCGCCCGCCACGAGGTGTACCTGCGCGACACGTACGGCCGGCTGCGCGAGGTGAGCATGGGTCCGGACGGCCACCTGTACGTCACCACCAGCAACTGCGACGGGCGCGGGGACTGCGGGCCGAAGAAGGACCTCATCCTCCGCGTGAGACGCTAGCCGAGCCCACGGGCGACATGACGGTTCGCGCGAGGGGGTCGTGACCTCGCTCTTCCGTTCTGGAAGACTGCGCGCCGTGCACTTGGAGATGCCTCTCGTCATTGGACTGATGGTGGCGGCCATCGTCCTGGCCATCGCAGCCAAGCGGGCGAACCTGCCCTACAACGTGGCGCTCGTGGTGGGAGGCCTGCTCATCTCGGTGGGCAACCTGCTCCCCGGCGTGCCACCCCTCAACCCGGAGGTGGTGTTCCTCGTCTGCCTGCCGGCGCTGCTGTTCGAGGGAGGCATCACCGCGGACCTCAATGGCATCCGCGCCAATGCCCTGCCCATCCTCATCCTGTCCACGCTCGGGATGGTGCTGGCCATTGGCGCCACGGGCACCGCGCTGCACTACCTGGTGGACCTGGCCATCTGGCCCGCGCTGCTGTTGGGCGCGCTCCTGGCCGTGACGGACACCGTCTCCATCCTCTACGCGTTCCGTCGCGCCCCGGTGCCGCCGCGCTTGTCCGGCATCATCCAGGGCGAGAGCCTCTTCAACGACGGCACGGCGCTGGTGGCCTACGCGGCCATCGCCAGCGTGGTGGCGGGAGCGGCGGCGCCGTCCCTGCCGATGCTGGCCGCGCGGGTGTTGCTCGCGTCGGCGGGTGGCGCGGTGGTGGGGCTCGCGGTGGGCATGCTGGGCGCCTTCGTCATCCGCCGCACCGAGGACCCGCTGGCCGAAATCATGGTGACGACGGCCGTGGCCCTGGCCTCGTTCGTGGTCGCCGAGCAGATTCACCTGTCGGGTGCCATCTCCGCCGTCGTCGCGGGACTGGCCGTCGGTGTCGGGCTGCGCAAGGACGTGTCCCCGCAGAGTCGGGTGGCCATCCACTCCTTCTGGGAGTACGCCACGTTCGGGGTGAACACCTTCCTCTTCCTGGCGGTGGGGCTCACCACCAGGCCGGAGACGCTCAGCGGCTACCTGCCGGAGACGGCCATCGCCGTGGCCTGCGTGCTGGGCGGGCGCGCGGTGGCCATCTACGGGCCCTTCTTGCTGCTGCGGCTCATCCGGCCGGCGGAGGCCGTTCCACCGCGCTGGCAGCACGTGTTCATCGTGGGCAACATCAAGGGCGCGCTCTCCATCGGACTCGCGCTGGGTCTTCCGGAGACGACGCCGGGTCGCGAGAAGCTGGTGGCCATCGCCTTCGGCGTGACGCTGGTGTCGCTGGTGGGTCAGGGGTTGGTGCTCACCCACGCGCTGAAGTGGCTGGGCCTGTTCCAGCAGGACGAGGTGGCGCTGGCCATGTCCGAGCAGCGCGGCCGGCTCATCGCCAGTCGCGCGGCGCACCAGGAGCTGGCGTCGCTGCACGAGCAGGGGATGGTGCCTCGGGCCGCGTATGACCACCTGCGCAGCGAGTATCAGGTGAGCATCGCGCGGGCGGAGCGCGAGCTGCGGCGGCTCAATGACCATCATCTCGCGCAGGGGGCACGGGACCTTATCGCCCTGCGACGGCGGCTCATCGACGCGGAGCGCACGGCGTTGCAGGTGGCGCGCAGGAGCGGGCTCATCCCCGAGACGACGGCGGAGCACATGCTGGCGCAGTTGGATGAACGGACGCTGATGTTGGAGAAGGTGTTGCACGGAGCGCACGGCGACGAGCCGGTGGCGGAGCCCGGGAGGAAGGCGTCGTGAAAATCGTCATCGCGGGAGGGGGACGGGTGGGAAGTGTGCTCGCGTCCCGGCTGGTGGCCGAGCAACACAGCGTGACGGTCATCGAGCGGGACTCAAGCATCTGCACGCGCCTCTTCGAGGAGGTGGGCGTGGTGGCGGTGTGCGGGGACGCGACGAGTCCTCAAGTGCTGGAAGCCGCGGGCGTGGCCTCGGCGGACGTGGCGGCGGGCGTGCTGGCGAGGGACCCGGAGAACCTGGCGTTCGCCATGCTGGTGCGCAGCATGTCTCCCGCGCGCATCATGGTGCGCATGCTCGACACGAGCTACCGCGAGGCCTACCGGTTGGCGGGCGTGAAGGAGCTGGTGGCGGAGGCGGAGGTGGTGGTGGCGAAGATGACCACGGCCATCGACTTCCCGCAGGTGGCGGGCTCGCTGCCACTGGGCGATGGCGACACGGTGCTGTTCGAGCTGGCGTTGCCGTTGCGTGCGCGCGTCGCGGGGCAGACGGTGGCGCAGGTGCGGGCGATGGAGGGCTTCCCGCGCGAGTGCATCTTCATCGGCATGGTGGACCCGCAGGGCCGGGCGGCGCTGCCGGATGGGAGCACGGTGCTGAAGGCGGGGCACACCATCATCCTCGTCGCGCGGCGGGCACAGCTGGCGGACGCGGTGACGTTCCTCACGGCGGAGCCGGTGGGTACGACGGGCGCGGCGGCGCTGGCGGCGACGTTGCGCAAGGTGGACTTCCTGGCGCCGTTGAATCCGGGGGAGCTGGAGGCGGTGGCGCGCGGCGCGGAGCACCTCCAGCGTCCGGCGGGCACGGAGCTGTTCCGGCAGGGCGACGCGGGAGAGAGCTTCTACGTGGTGCTCGCGGGCGAGGTGCAGCTCAAGGACACGGGGGGACAGGCCGTGGCCACGGTGAAGCCAGGAGGCTTCTTCGGGGAGTTGGCGCTGCTGACGGGCGAGCCGCGCACGGCCACGGCGGTGACTGCCACGGCCTGCGAGCTGGCGGCGGTGGGCCGCGAGGACTTCCGCAGCGTCGTCATGGCCAACCCGGGCGTGGCGCTGGAGATGAGCCGCATCCTCGGAGAGCGCCTGTCTCGCGCACAGGGCGGCAAGCCGCCCAAACGCTGGGGACTGTTCGGCCGGTAACCGCCGAGGCATCGGGCAGGAAATCCACAGGGAACCGGAGAGCATGATGCGCGCGCAATGGGCCCTCTGGCTGGGGCTCCTCCTCGTCGGTGCTGGCTGTTCGACGAGCCGGGTCGTCCGCCTGGATACAGGCTCTGGGACCTCTCTTGTCCACAAGCCTTTCACGGAAGACGACTCCGGCCCCTCCACCGTACGCGGCGGCCCCTGGACGCCACGCTTCAGGAAAATCTTCAGGAAGGCGGGGATGGAGCTGAAGGACTCCGAGAACATCGTCCCCCTCGAGGGACACAAAGGGCCTCATCCCCAGGCGTATCACGAGCGCGTCTTCGACCAATTGAACGGTGCCACCGCGAACTGTCGCAAGGTGGAGGAATGCCGTGAGGCCCTGACACGCGCACTCCAGAAGCTGGCCAAGGAAGTCTCCACCCGAGGCACGGACCTCAACAAGCTCGTGACGCAAGGAAGGTAGCGGTTGGAAACACCCATGCCGAGTCGCTTCTTCAGGATGGCCGAGGATGTCCAGGCCGGGAACTGGTACCTGGGAGATGCCGAGGACTCTCGCGGACAAGAGGTGGAAGACCCTTGGATGTTCAGGGGCGGGCGGACTGTCCGCGTTGAAGGTCCGCTGAGCATCCCCATCGACGAGCAGGGCAAAGCGCTGGATTTCTCCCTGGCGGGCGTGGGCCTCGCGCCCATCGTCCACGTCAAGGTGGCAACCCTCGTCTCCGAGCTGGCTCCCGACGATGTGCAGACCGTGCCCGTCAGCATCAAGGGCCATCCGGACCAATACCTCATCCTGGTCGCCACCCGGCTCATCCACTGCATCGACGAACAGGCGTCCAAGGTCCAGTTCTGGGAACCAGGGGACGGGATGCCTCAGAAGGTCGGCCAATACTTCGCGGTGAACGACCTTCGCATCGACGTCACGAAGGTCGGCGATGCCAAGGTCTTCCGCACGGCGGGCTGGGACCTGGCCCTCATCGTCTCCGAGGAAATCAAGCAGGCCCTGGAGCGCATCAAGACCACCGGCGTGAAGTTCACACCGGTGTAGCTCTCAACCCTCGGTCAGCGTCTTCAACAGCCGCTCGGCCTGCTCGCGGACGACGCCTTCTCCCAGCGCCTGCGCGCGCTGTGCGTGGTGGATGCACGCGGCGCGGTCCGTCAGGAACAGGGCCACGGACATGTTCAGGTGCGTCGTCGCATCCTCCGGATGCGCGGCCAGCGCCAGCTCCAGGATGGGCTTCGCGCGAGCATGCTCGTCGTCCTGCATCAGGAGCAGCGCCAGGTCATTCACCGGCCCCAGCTCGGTGGGCACCAGCGCCACCGTCTCCTCCAGCCGCCGACGTGACTCCGCGCGCTCACCCAGCGCGCCATGCATCTGCGCCAGCGCATGCAACGTCTGCCAGCTCCGGGGCGCCAATCGCAGCGCCTCCTCGAACAGCGCCTTCGCCTCCGCGAAGCTGCCCGCGCTCATCACCGCCAGGCCGTGCATGTACACGTAGTTCACGTGGTTCGGCTCCACCTGCCGCAACTCCAGCGCGGAGCGCTTCGCACCCTCGGGACTTCCCGCCGACAGGTACAGCTTGAACAGGTCCTCCAGCACCGCGCGCCGCAAGCCACCCTGCGCCTTGTCCAAGGCCTGCGTACCCGCCTGGATGCCCAGCCCCAGCGAGCCCTGCGCCGCGTGCGCGCGCATCAACATCAGCAGCGGCATCGCCTCCTGCGACGCGCCCTCGGCCGCCTTCTGGAAGTGCGTCACCGCCGCGCTCGGCGTGCCCTGCTGGAGGTGGATGCGCCCCAGCTCGAAGTGCGTGTGCGCGCTGTCGGGCGACACCTGGAGCGCGGACTCATACGCGGCCCTCGCGCCATTCAAGTCACCCCGGTCCAGCAGCAGGCCGCCCAGGTTGAAGCGCTCGAAGTAGCCCGACGTGGGCGCCGCGGCCAACGCCTTGAGCGCCTCCAACGCATCCGCGTTGCCCGCCTGCGCCCTCAACATGGCGAGGTGCGCCTGCCCCTCCGCATGGTCCGGCTTCGCATTCAAGAGCCGCAACGCCGCGGCCTCCGCGTCGCCCGCGGCGCCCGTGCTCAGGTACGTCCGGACCAGCCCCAGCAGACAGTCCACGTCGGCCGGGTCGATGGCGAGCCCCTTCTGGAAACTCTTCACCGCCTCCTGCGGCTGGCCCACCTGGAGAAACCGTCCGCCTTCCCGAGCATGCGTCGATGACATGCCCCGGGTTTATCACGGGCTCACGGGCCTCGGCAGCCCGGGGACAGGCCCCCCCGAGCCCCTGCTGGGAGAGCGAATCCGCGACACTCAGCGACGCAGCGACGCCGCCGCGATACCCGGCATCTTGAGCCAGGACGGAGACCGCTCGAACTGGACCAGTCGCCGCCCCAGGTCACCCACGCTGCGGTGCCCCGGGACCCAGGGCGGGACGGGCAGGCTCGTCAGCGGCGCCCGCAGGACGGACTTCTCCACCTGCTCCAGCATCAGGCTGTTGTGCACCCAGCCCAGGCCGCTCTGGATGTCCCGGGCCGTCGAGGACGGATGCCCACCCCAGGGCAACGAGACGAGCGCATAGCCCGCCGCGGGCCACGTGTTCACCGCCACGGTGCCGTAACGCAGCTCGCGGATGGCCCTCTCCAGCGCGGCGGCCACGGCCGTGTCCTTCAGCGAGCGCGGGTGGATGACGAGGGTGACGTTCAACGTGCCCCACACCTTGTCGTTGAGGAACGACACCGCGCTCGAAAGGAAGGCCACCGGGTCGTCTCCACCGGGCAGCCCCGTCTCCGAGAGCACCGTGCACCAGGGCTCGTGACGGAAGACCCGGTCCTCGGCGTGGCTCGGGTCCACGTCTGGAATCAGCGCGAAGGGCAGCTCGCCCACGCCCGCGTGGCCCACCTGCCGCAAGCGCGGACGGCCCTCGGTGAACTGGCGCCAGCGCTGGTCCGCGCCCGGGTAGTACGCGCGTCGCACCGTCGCCTTGCCCAGGCTGGCCTCCACCACATCCACCAGGTGCGCGCGCGGCCTCCAGTCCTTCGGCTGCACCAGCAGCTTGGCCGCGTTGCAGTTGAAGGACGCGTTGTTGGACACCATGCCGGCGATGCTGTCCGCCTGGAAGCGCAGCTCCCCTTCCGTGTACGGCCCTGGCACCACCACCACCGGCGAGATGTTCCCCAGCTCGCTGGTGAACGGCTTGCGCAGCAAGGGCTCATTGCGCGCGCGGCGCGCGTCCGACTCCGGGCCGGGCGGCCCCCACACCAGGGCGTCATGGGTTTTATCGCTGCCGGTGATGTGGACCTCATCCACCGCCGGGTGCCCCACCAGCGCCGCGCCTTCGTCCGCGCCGCCGTACACCACGGCGAAGACGTCCCGCCGCGCCAGCGCCGCGAAGGCCCGCTCCAGCATGGGCCCCAGGTAGGCGTTCACCGGGTTCATCTTGAGGACGCACGCGGCGCCTTCGACGAAGAGCTTGTAGAGACAGTCCGCGGGAGGAATCGAGTTGACGTTGCCCGCACCGAGCACCGCGCACAGCCGTCCGTCATGCGGCTTGCGGTAGAAGGACGCCTGGTGCTCGCGGAGATTGTCCGCGGTGACTCCGGGGAGGAAGTGGACCTCCCCTTCGGTGCGGGGCAACAGCATCCCCTCGAGCGCGTTCATCGGGTAGATGCGCGCCGCGAGCCTTCCGTCCTCCAGCGTGCGCAGCCGGGACGCGGGGATGCGCGGGACACCGTGACGTTGGATGTCTCGCAGCGAGGTGGCCAGCAGGCGCAGGTTGCGAACCACCACCATGGGGCCCGCCAGCCACTCTTCTCCGGCCAGCGGACCGTCGGGGTCGATTCCCTTCGCCTCACAGGCCGCGCGCACGCTCGGCTCGGCGATGGCCATGTAGCCGCGACTGAGCTCCTCCAGCAGCGAGAGCCGCTCGGGAATCCCGAGCTTCACCCACGCTCGCGAGCCCTGCTTCACCCGCTGGATGACGGTCTCCAGCGTACCGACGGGAGTGCTGCGAGGGGCGGCGGCGAGGCTCATGGGGACCTCCGGCAGAGGACGGGCTCCTCAAGCTAGAGGAGCGCCAGCCCGCGCGACACGAGTCCCCACGCGGACCGTCATCAGGTGGGCAACGGCTGGCCCAGACCCTTGCGCAGTGCCTCGTCGATGACGGATTGGATCTTCCGCTCCGAGTCGCGAATGTCGGACTCGTGGAGCTTGTGGACCTTCTCCATCTCGCGCCCCATCTCCTCCTGTCGCTTGCCGAGCTTCTCCTGCTCGCGGCTCAGCTCCTCCTGCTGCTTCGACAGCTCCTCCTGCTTCGCGTCGAGGGCGTCGATCTCCTTGTCGAGCGCGGCCTCCTGCTTGTCCAGCTCCGCCTGACGACGCTCGCGCTCGGCCTCGGGGAGCGAGTCCAGGCGATTGGACTCCAGATGCAACCCGGCGCGCTTGTGGGCCAGCTCGGCGTGCTGCAACCCCAGCTCGCTCTGCTGCACGCCCAGCTTGCCCTGCTTCAGTCCCAGCTTGCCCTGCTCCTGCCCCAGCACCCCCATGCGCGAGCCCATGGCGCCCTGCTCCAGGCTCTTCACCCGGATGGGCTCCATGGCGTCCTTCATCGCCTTCAGTGTGGCCGCGTCACGGATGATGAACGCCTCACCCTTGCGACGGACGTAGAGCAGCTCGCCGCCGTTCTTGTCCTTGAACATCTTCGCGAGCTTCAGGTCCACCGTGCTGCCGTTCATCGTGGCCTTGTCGCCTGACAGCAGCACGTAGCCGGAGTCGTCGTCGTCATCGAGAGGCGCCGGGGGCGTGGGCGGCGTCGGAGGAACAGCGAGCACACCGCTCACCGCCAGGCGTGGCGC
The DNA here is from genome assembly GCF_013372595.1 of Myxococcus sp. AM011. NCBI lineage: Bacteria > Pseudomonadati > Myxococcota > Myxococcia > Myxococcales > Myxococcaceae > Myxococcus > Myxococcus sp. AM011. The sequence goes on along the minus strand of NZ_JABXEM010000212.1, from coordinate 13,018 downwards.
GACTGGGGCCATGGCCAGCATGGGCCTCGGCGCGACAGGAGCCATCACGACGGGAGGCAGCGGCGGCTTCGGCGCGACAGGGCGCTCACCCACGGGAGCCATCGGCGCCACCGGTGCGACGGGACTCGGTCGAGTCACGGGCATCGGCGTCGCGGGCGTCGCCGCGTCCATCGTCCCGGTGCGCACCGTGCCCCGCTTCCTGGAGGTCACCGTCGTTGACGGGGCATTGTCGGGCGATGTCGGGCTGACAGGACGTGGCTCCGCGATGGGCGCCGACGCGGGAGTCGTGCTCGACGCGCGCTCCTGCTTCGGCTCCGCCTCCTGCTCGGGCGCCGCCTCCTGTCGCGCGACGACCTGGAAGGGAACCAGGGCCACGAGCCCCAGCGCGGAGACCGTCACCTTCAACCAACGACGAGAACGGGAGGAACCGATGTCGACGTGCTCCAGCATGCTCAACCTCCTGTGCAACGCGTGAACGTGAGCGGACGCACCGAGCGCGGCGGCGGTCCCATGAGAACGGGTGACTCCGAAGGCGAGCAGCAGCTCGCCGTAATCCGCGGGCTCCGCGCCCGTCAGCCGCAGCGCCTCCGCGTCACACGCCTCCTCGCGGGCCAGCGCGTATTCCCGCGCCGCACGACGAGCGAGCGGATGGAAGAAGAGCAGCGCCTCCGCCAGCGCCGGCACCCAGCCGAGCCACAAGTCACCGCGCTTCAGGTGCGCCACCTCGTGCGCCAGCGCCATGCGCAGCCCCTCCACGGGAAGCCGCTGCACCGCCTTCGCCGGCAGCACCACCACCGGAGACCACAGCCCCGTCGCCAACGGACTCGCGACGACGTCCGACACGAGCAACGAAGGAGCCCGCCGCAGTCCCGCGCTCTCCGACAACTCGAGGACCTCGGCCTCCAGCACCGGGTGCACCAGCGGGCGCGCACTCCGCCGCAACCGCCGCATCAAGGCCCAGCTCCGCGCCTGCGACCGCACCTGCCACGCCACGCCCATCACCCACGCCGCCAGGAGCGACAACACCAGGACCTGCTTCCAGCCCACCGCCAGCTCACGCATCCCGGACAGGAGCGAGCCGTTCACGGCTCCGACACCCTGCCCCGAGGCCTCGGCACCCGACACCCGGGTGACCTGTCCCGGAGGCTCGGCGCTCGACCTCCGTGTGGCCTGCCCCGAGGGCTCTTCACGCGCCACCCACGCGCCCTGCCCCACCGGCGCGAAGTGGACCTCACCGCCCACCATCCCGAGATTCCCCACGTGCGTGTCACGCTCGCCCACCGACACATGCGCCGCACCGGTGGACCGCGCCACGACGGCACTCCGCTCCGTCGAGCCGAGCGACGTCCCCATCGCGCCACCCTCGACGCGCTCGGAGCCCACGGGCGCCTTCGCCTCCGTCTGCCCCGAGAGGAACGCGAGCGACGCGGGCAACACCGGCAGCGCCAGCGGACGTGGCCCGCCCAGCGACACCACGAACTTGAGCGCCACCAACCACCACAGGCCCGCGCGCAGCGAGGCCGGCATCCGCGTCCACACGCGCGTCAGCCCCCACACCAGCGCCGCGCACACCGCGCCCTGCCACGACGCGCGCCACAAACCTTCCGGCCACGAAGCCAACCCCGAGGCCACTTCCATCAGCCATCCGGTCCGCATGGGCTACTCCTTCCGCTTCTTCGAGCGAAGCCGCGCCACCACATCCTGGAGCTGCGCGAGGTCCTTGTCGGAGACATCGTCCGCGTCGGACAGATACGCGGCGAACGGAGACAGCGAGCCGGAAAGCGTGCGCTGGACGAAGTCGCCCACCACGTCCCGCAACAGCTCTCCCTCCCGCACCGGCGAGGCGTACTGGTACACGCCGTCCACCTTGCGCCGCGTGAGGTAGCCCTTCAGCCGCAGCCGCTCCATCACCGTCAGGATGGTGGAACGCGCCAGCCCCTGGGGCTCACCGAAGCGCTCCACCACCTCGCCCACCGTCGCGGGCCCGTGCTCGGCCACGTACCGCAGCACCGACAGCTCCTGCTCACCCACCGGCTTCTTCATGACCATCCCCTGACGACAACTGTAGTCACGGAACAAGTACGCCTGACTACAGCCGTAGTCAAGCAGGCACCAAGGGGCGAAGCGACCCTTTCCCGCCACTGGGACGAGTCCCATGTTTGGGAATGAGCGGGCGGCCATGCCGCAGGGGGTGGCGCGAGTGACGAAGGGCGACATGCGGGAGGGGCAGGCAAGGCCGGACGCCGCCGCTCCGGCGAGTCCCGTGCCCGCGCTCGAGCGACTTCTCCAGGTGGGCAGGAGCCTCCACGCCGCGCTCATCGTGGACGCGGCGAATCACATCGTCTGGATGGACTCGGTGCTGACCCTGTCCGCCGGCTGGGAGCAGGGGGACGTCGAAGGGCGAGCGGCGGACGAGGTGCTCGCCCGGATGCCCTGGCTCACCCGCGCGCTGGAAGCGGCGCTGTCGGGTGGACAGGGGCTGGGCGAGGGAAGCGGCGAGAGCCAGCGGCTGCGCGCCCTGGTGCTGGCCGTGCATGGAGACGACGACGAGTTGCTGGGAGCGTGCGCGAGGCTCCAGACGCTGGGGCTCGAGGAGGTGGCGCGAGACGCGCTGACCGCGGAGTTGTCACGCGTCCGCAAGCGCTACGAGGACTTCATCGACAGCATCGACGGCATCGTCTGGGAGGCCGACGCCGAGTTCCGCTTCACCTTCGTCAGCCGACAGGCCGAGCGGCTCCTGGGCATCCCCGCGGAGCAGTGGCTGCGCCAGCCGGACTTCTGGGCGCGGCACGTCCATCCGGATGACTGGTCGGAGGTCCTCTCCTCGTGCCTGAGCGCCTGGCGGCAGGGGCGTCCTCACGAGTTCGAGTACCGCATGCTGGCCGTCGACGGGCGCATCGCCTGGATGCGGGCCCACGTCACGGCCGTCTCGGAGGAGGGCCAGCCAATGCGGCTGCGCGGGCTGATGGTGGACGTCACGGAGCAGCGCCTGGCCCGCGAGCGGCTGGAGCACACCCACTCCGTGCTGCGCGCGACGTTCGACTCCATCGCGGACGGCGTCATCGTGGTGGACGCGGACCAGCGGATGATTGCCTACAACAAGCGCTTCCAGCTCATGTGGGGACTCAGCGACGAGGTGATGGAGTCACGTGTCGCGCAACGGGCGCTCGAACTCGCGGCGCCGCTGGCGAAGGACCCGGAGCGCTTCGTCACGCGCATCCAGAACCAGCTCATCCTCTCGGAGGACGTCACCGTGGACACCATCGAACTGCGCGACGGCCGCCTGCTCGAGAGCACGTCGCTGCCCCAGCGGATGGGCGACGCGGTCATCGGCCGGGTGTGGAGCTACCGCGACGTGACGGAGGAGCGCCGCGCGAAGGTGGAGCGGGAGCGGCTGCTCGTCGCGGAGCAGAACGCGCGGGAGCGTGCCGAGGAGTCCTTCGCGCTGCTCGACACCTTCCTCAACCACGCCCCCGTGGGGCTCGCCTTCATCAACCGGGAGCTGCGCTACCTGCGCATCAACGACGCCCTGGCGTCCCTGCACGGGCGCAAGCGCGACCAGGAGCTGGGCAGGACGGTGCGGGAGATGAACCCCAATATGGCCTCCACCTTCGAGCCGCTGATGCTCCAGGTCATGAAGACCGGCATCCCCCTGAGCGACATGGAGATGTCCGGACACGTGCCCGCCACGCCCGACGAGCTGCGGCACTGGCGCGTCAGCTACTACCCGGTACGGACCCCGAGCGGTGGCATCGTCGGCCTGGGCGCCGTCGTCGTGGAGGTGACGGCGGAGCACCGCGCGCGCCAGGAGCGGGAGCGGCTGCTGAAGGAAGCGCAGGAGGCCATCCGCGTCCGGGACGACTTCCTGTCCATCGCCGCCCACGAGCTGAAGACGCCGCTGACGCCGCTCAAGCTGCACCTCCAGATGATGAAGCAGCAGTCCGCCGCGGGCCACACTCCCAAGCCGCACCACGTGGACAAGGCGCTCGCCCAGGTGACGCGGCTGTCCGTGCTCATCCACGACCTGCTGGATGCCACGCGCATCGAGGCCGGCAGGCTGGAGCTGCGCCGCGAGCCCGTGGAGCTGCAGGCGCTCGCCAACGAGGTGCTCGCGGAGACCCGCCCGCTCGGCCATCAACACACGCTGGAGTACGAAGCGCCGCCGGAGCCGCTCATGGTGAAGGGAGACCGGGGCCGGCTGGCGCAGGTGCTGACGAACCTGCTGGAGAACGCGTTCAAGTACAGCCCCAACGGGGGCGTCGTCCGGCTGACGCTGGAGCGCGACGGAGCCCAGGCGCGGATATCCGTGAAGGACGCGGGCATCGGCATCCCCGAGGACCAGCGCGAGCACCTCTTCCAGCGCTTCTTCCGCGCGCGCAACGCGCCCATCTCCGGCTTCGGCGGGCTGGGCCTGGGGCTCTACATCTGCCGCGACATCATCGAGCGTCACGGGGGCCACATCTCGGTGGACACGGAGGTGGGCCAGGGCTCCACCTTCCGCGTCACCCTGCCGCTGGAGACCTGAACGCTCAGCGCTGGAAGTCCACGCCCACGCCCATGCCCGCCGTCACGCCGCGCACCAACTGCCCATCCGCCTGCGGGAAGTGCACCGTGCCGCCGGAGCCCCAGGCGTACAGGTGGTTCATCAACCGCTGGCGGACCTCCACGCCCAGCGAGTAGCGCGGCCTGTCCCCCAGCGCCGTCAGCACCGCGCGCGCCAGGGCCCGGGTGCGGCCTCCGGGCAGCTCGAAGCCCGCTGACACATCCAGGTCCGTGCGGCCGAAGCCGTGGTACTGCGCGGCCAGGCTGCCCAACAGCAGCGTCGTGTCGGCGCTGCCCTTGGCGATGGACGCCTCCAGGTAGCCGGCGAAGCCGTCCGGAAGCTCCTCGTCGGCGATGGGCTGCTCCGCCAGGCCCGTGCCGGAGAAGCGCCCCAGTTCGTAGTCCGGGCCGAACATGCCGAAGCGGAAGCGCCCGCCCTGCTTGCGCCCTTGCAGCGTGAAGCTGAGCTGCGTGCCGCTCTCCAACTGGCCCTCCATCGCCACGCCCAACAGGCCACCGACGGCCGGCGAGTGCGACTCCGCGAAGCGCGCGCCACCGGCGAGCAGCGCCCACGCCCGCAGGCGCTCACCCTTGTAGAGCGCGACATCGCCGCCCACCGAGGTCAACGTCATGTTCGGCGTCTCGCCGCCCGCCTTCGCCGCGTCGTGCGCGGCGGACAGGCGCAAGAGGTAGCGGTCGAACTTGCCCGCGTCATCACTGGCCGCGCGGCCCAAATCCAACATCAGCTCACCGGCGAAGATGCGCGCGCCCAGCACGTCGCTGGCCAGAATCTCCGCGCGCACCGGGCCCTTCACCATCGTCAGCGCGCCACCCGCCGGGTGGTAGTCCGGCGACGACACGTTGCTGTAGCGGCCCATCAGGTAGCCCCGGCCGAGCGACTCGTCGACGAAGGGCTCCACGCGCAGGTAGAGCGTCGACTGCCCCTCCTGGCCGATGCGCAGCATGCGCACCACCTGGCCGATATCGCTCAGCTCGTCCCAGTCCTCGCGGCGCAGGCGCGCGCCGTAGTCGCCGTCCGCCTGCTTGGGCTCCTCGTCCACCATGCGCATCCGGAGGTTGGCGCCCAGGCGCAGCACGAAGGAGTCTCCCTTCGTCAGCCCCAGCGACGGGTACACCCGGATGAACAAATCCTGCCCGCCGTCCGGCGTTCCGGAGGGGAGACTCAGGCCACCGGCCTCGAGCTGGCCGCTGAAACCGAAGCCCTCGCCGCCCACGCGACTGCCTGGAGGCGCGGGTTCATCCAGGCGCGCCGCGGACACGGGCGTGTCCTGTCCGGAGGGCTCTGGCCCCTCCTCGGAGATGCTGGAGCTCTGGTTGGAGACGAGTGCGAAGAGGACGAGAAGGGGGGCGCCAGTCATCGTCCCCCGAGTCTACCCGGCCCCGTGCTCCCGCGAAGCAACTGGGCCTCACGGTGTGGGTGACACTGCCGAGCCTCGGCACACCCGCCTCACGGGTGCCCCCCCGCCACGCTCCTCCGCTCTCCGGGCAACCCCGCTCGCGAGGGCGGCCTTCAGCCGCAGCGACCGCCCTCGTCATCCGGGCCCGCGGGCAGAATCGCGCGGTGGGGCCGCTCCTCCGCCGCGCCCACCAGCCAGCGAGACAGGAGCCGGATGCCCGAGGCGAACAGCCCGTCCTCCGCGCCGCGCAGCGCCTCGAAGAGGGACTCGTCCAGCACGGAGTCCTCCGGGTCGATGACGAGCTCCTCCGGCTCCAGCGACTTGAGCAGCGGGCTCTGGTCGAACACCGTCTCCAAGGGGTGCGGACGCAGCCGGTGCAGGCCCGCGCTCGCGACCGCGTCCAGCCAGTCCACCCACGCCGGCTCCGCGCGAGCCAGCGGCAGCAGCTCCTCCACGCCCGACAGCCCCGCGTGCTCCGCCACCAGCGACAGGCGGACGCGGCGGATGGCGAGCGACACCGCGTCGCCCTCCTCCTCCGACTCCCAGCTCAGGTTCAGCTCCGAGTCCAGGCCGAGGCTGCGGTTGGTGGTGTTGGCCGAGCCCAGCGTGAGGAAGCGGTCGTCCACCACCATCACCTTCGAGTGGATGTACGTGTAGACGTCCGCGCCCGTCTCCGGGGCTCTCCCCGCCGAGCAGTACACCCGGAAGGTGTTGCCCGTCTCCTTCGCCACCTTCTCCAACGTGCGCAGCAGCCGCACCTGGGCGATGCCCATGGCCAGTTGCTCTCTCAGGGCCTCCGGCTGCCGTGGCAGCACCAGCACCACCTGAATCGGTGGACGTCCGGACGCGCGGAAGCGCTTCACCAGCGCCTGGAAGATGGCCCGCGACGAAAAGTATTGGTTCTCGATGTAGATGAACCGGTCAGCCGCCTCGATGGCGTCCAGGAACAGCGCGCGCACCTCCTGCACCGCTTCCTGCGGCGGCACGAGCGTCTTGCCGAACGTGCGGCTGATGGCCACCGGCCCTGGCGGCGCCGGCACGCTGGACGAGAACGTCACGTCGTCGCGCGCCACCCTCGGCAGGTGCAGCTCACCCCCGCCCGAGTGCGCCCAGCGCGCCTCGAACAGCTCCGTCAGTCTCTCCACCACCGGGCCCGTCAGCACGGCCTGCACGTCGTGGTAGGGACCGTGAGGGTCTCTGCCGCTGTCACACCTGAGCGTCGAGCCCAGCCGGTGCTCGCGGTCATCCCACCGACAATCACAGACATCCATGCCGCCCGTGAAGGCCTGCACGCCGTCCACCACGACGAGCTTCTGGTGATGCGCCCCATACAGGGGACTGGAGGCGTCGAAGCGGAACTTCACGCGCTCGTTCGTCGTCCAGTTGAACAGCAGGTGCTGCATCCACTCGCGCTCCATGGCGAGCAACATGCTGAAGTCCCACGCCAGGATGTAGACGTGCAGCTCCGGGTTGGCCCGGCACAGCGCATCCAGCATGGGCAGCAGCCGTACTTCGCCGCCGCGCGCTTCTTCCAGGTCCTCGCCCCGCAGCAAGGACACGTCGCTGTCGAACTGCCAACCTGTCATCGCGATGTAGCGACGGGCCTTCTTCGCCGCCCGGTACAGCTCCCGATAGTAGTCGCGCCCGTCCACCAGCACGCCACCGTCGCTCGAGTCCTCCACCGTCCAGCAGTTGCGTCCGGGAATGATGATGCGTTTCACGCAGTCCGCTCCCCTCGCCGCCCCCACCCTGAGCGCCACTCGCCGTGGCGCCGTCCGCGCGCTCTTCTTCAGCCCACGAAGACGATGTGCTTGCCGGTGGCGAGCGTCATGTCCGTGGAGGACATCACCTGCTTCACCTTCTTCACCTCGCCGCCCACGGTGTCGAACGCCGCCGCGATGAGGTCGCCCAGCGTCACCTGCACCTGGCGCGCGTGCTTCCCAGCGCCCGACACCGCCCGAGCCGTCGTCGCCTTCACCTGCCGCGCCTTACGACGGATGACCTGCCCACCACTCCGCTGAGTCTTCGCCATGGTTCTTCTCCAAGGATGAGGGATGCACCGCGCCACCACACCGACCCGCCACCGCCGCACGCCTGCCCCCAGCCCAAAAGCAACCCACGTGCCGAAGCTCAACCCCGCGACTTCACTGGAATCAGCCGCCCGCACCGGCTCCGCGCTTTGTGCAGGACTGCCATTTTTTCAGTCCGGACTGCGATCTCCGCACGACCTGTCACGCCCACCCGCATCCGCACACCCGCGCCCCAATCCTCCCACGCGAGTGTTTGAAACCTCACACGAGACATCAAGACATGGGTCAGCCCTACCCCCAATGTAAAACGTATTCACGCCAGCGGAAAAGTTTAAACATATCAGTCAATTTGAAAAGACTTGAGAAAACGGCTTCAATGCATGGCACCGCATCGCGAGGTCATCCACGTATGGAATTGAAGACCCCTCCCTCAGTCCATCCCGCCCCGCCCACCTTCGCCGCCTTCCAGGGCGTCGAAATCGTCGGACAGTCCATCCTCGCCATCGTCAACGGAATGGAGCTGGCCCAGGCCCGGGCGCTGCGAATCCTCGCTGAGAACGGCATCACGCCCCTGGAGGCGAAGACGTGGTACCCGATGCCATCGCTGTTGAAATCCTTCAGCCTGGTGTTCGAGAAGATTGGCCCCAGCACGGTGCGAACGATTGGCCGGAAGATTCCAGACAGCGCGCACTTCCCCCCGGACATCGACACCCTTGAAAAAGGGCTGCGCGCGGTGGACCTGGCGTACAAGATGAATCACCGGGGCAAGGGCAATATCGGGGGTTACCACTACGAGCCGGTGGACAAGCGCAACGCGAGGATGCGCTGCGACAATCCCTATCCGTGCGACCTGGACTACGGGCTCCTGGAGGCAATCACGGACAGGTTCCGTCCCAAGGATTCGCTTTGGGTGCGTATTGAACATGACCCCAAGAGTTGCCGCCGTCGGGGAGATGGGGCCTGTACGTACAACATCAGTTGGTAGCGCACATCGCAGGCCTCCAGGCCCGCGTGGCTCCCCCACTCGGACCTGGGCGTCGTCTAAAGACACTCCGCCTGGGCCGCGCGGAGACATGCATCCGGGAGGGACATCCATGAAGGCCGTGCTCCAACACATCGCGGTGTGCGAGGAGCGGTTCGCCGCACACCCCTTCTTCGCGGACCTGAAGCAGGACCGACCGATAGAACAGGTGATGGCGTTCGCGCCTCGCCTCACCTTCTGGGTGATGACGTTCCAGGACGTGCTGCGCCTCAACGCGCACTTCATCCAGGACGCTCACCTGAAGGAGCTCGCCACGCATCACCATGCGGAAGAAGGCGGGCATGACCAGTGGTTCGAGGACGACATCGCCCAGCTCACCGGGGGCTCGCTGAGCATCGGCACGCTCTACGGCAAGGCCCACGCGAAGACGCGCGACGCGGCGTACTCCATCATCAGCGAGGTGTACCGCTCGGTGGATGACCGGCTGCGCATCGTCCTGTTGTGGGCGCTGGAGTCCACCAGTCACGTGTTCTTCAGCCGCACCGCCGTCATCAGCGCGGCGCAGGGCGCGGACGACAAGCTGAAGTACTTCTCCGACCACCACATGCAGGCCGAACAGCAGCACGCCATGTTCGAGCAGCAGCTGGCCGAGGAGCTGGAGGCCATGGTGCTGGCGCCGGCGGTGCGCGATGACGCACTGGCCATGGTGGACCGCATCTACGCGGCCTTCGACACCATGTTCGACGGGCTGCGCATCCACCTGGAGCACGAGCGCGCCGACCAGACGGAGCCGCGACGCGCCACGCTCGCCCCCGCCGCGAAGGTGGAGGTCGAGGAGCCCTTCGAGGTGGACGAGGCCGACTTCAGCGATGTGGCGCTGGAAGTGGACCGGGCCGCCTGAGCCGTCAGGCCCGGCAAGCCCGCCCCAGGCGGGCTACTTCGAGGGCGGGGAGAGCACCAGGATGAGCTCTCCGCCCACGTACTTGCCCGCCTTCTGGTAGACGGCGCCCTGACGGCCCAGCTCCACGTCCAACGTGGGCTGGCGCGGAATGGCCACGCGCACCGTGGCGGTGCCGTCCTTCATGCCCAGCAGGAGCAGCGACGCGTTGCTGCCGTTGGGCAGCTTCACCTCGGTCGCCGTCTTCGCGCCCACCTCCAGCTTGTCGTTGGACAGGCGCTTGAAGGACGTGAAGTTGAAGTTCTGCTTCTCGAACTGCTCCTTCATCTTCGCCAGCTCCGGGGGCTCCACCTCCGAGCCCTTCTTGGAGGCGAGCACCACCTCCACCTGGACGCTGACCTTCTGCTCCTCCTGGGCCCGGCCCACCACCGGCATCAGCAAGCCCAGACCCAGCACGGCCAGCAGCAGCCGGCCGGACGACACGTTTCTTCTCACAGGGGACCTCCCGAGGGGCGCTCCACGTCGGTCTTCGGCTTGCCCAGGGGCTTGGGCCCCTTGCCCTTGCCGCGGAGCCCGCCGCCAATGTCCTCTTCCAGCTCCTCGTCCTCTTCCGACGGGGAGCCGTCCTGCGTCTCTTCATCCACCAGCCAGATGATGGTGCCACCGTTATCGGTTTCCATCACCACCGGCGCCACGCGGGCGTCCTGGTAGGGCTGGATGGACTTCACCGTCATCCGCTCCGCGCCGTAACCCACCGGGGCCCTGTCGCTGAGGAGCAGCGGCAGCCCCACCAGCACGAGCACCGCCGCCGTCGCCAGCGAGGAGACCATCGCCGTGCGCTGGTAGAGGAACATTTCAGACAGCGCCAGCTTCAGCCGCTCCAGGAGGGGCGGCTTCTCCGGCGTCACTCGCGCCATGACCTTCTGGGCGAAGTCCTTGAAGTCGACGTCATCCACCGCCATGTCCAGGCCGACCCGGAGCAGGCCCGATTCGGCCCGCAGGTCCGCCGCGCGCCCCGTGCAATCGCGGCACGCGCCGAGATGACGCTCCACGTTCACCCGCTCCGCGGGGGTCAGCTCCCCGTCGACATACGGGGAGAGCATGGGGACGAAACGCTCACATGCGGGATTTCCGGCCATAACCTTCACCCTGCTCGGTGGTGGAAGCTGCGAACGCTGTGACGCGGGGGTCCCTCAGATATTCGAGGGCCCTTCATTCGCTGCCCACTCCGCTCTTCGCTTCGTCCAACTCCAGGTATTCACTCAGGATTTTCTGGACCTTCGCCCGGGCATGGAAGAGGCGGCTCATCACCGTGCCCTTGGGGATATCGAGCGTCCGGGCCAGGTCCTCGTAGGACATGCCCTCAATCTCCCGGAGGAGGAGGATGGCGCGGTGCTTCTCGGGCACCGTGGCGAGCGCTTCCTGGATCTTCTCCGCCAGCTCGCGTCGCAGCGCGCTCTTCTGGGGGTTGGTGCCCAGGCGACTGCCCAGCGCGCCGATGCGCGCCTCGGACAGGTCCATGGCCTGGTTCTCGTCGAACTCCACCACCTCGCCTCCGCCTCCGCGCTTGCGCAGCACGTCGATGCAGATGTTCACGGTGATGCGGTAGAGCCAGGTGTAGAAGGACGAGTCGCCCTTGAAGTGGTCCAGGTACTTGTAGACCTTGACGAACGCCTCCTGGGAGACGTCCATCGATTCCTCCTTGTCCTTGAGCATGCCGAGCGCGACCGCGTACACCTTGCGCTGGTAACGCTCGACGAGGAGTTTGAAGGCGCGCTGGTCGCCGCTCCGGACGCGCTTGACGAGTGTAAGGTCGTCGGTTGCCAATGGGTGCGGCAACGTACCACAAGCCGGCCAACGCCGAGGACTTTCCGCCGCGAGGTCGTCTCCCCGGCCCTTCTGCCTAGAGGCTCACGAGCGCCAGCACGACGAGGGCGATGCCCACCAGGGCCAACATGGCCCCGAAGGCCACCCTGTCCCACTGCCCCTGCGCCACCGCCCCGTCCTCGGGCTCCGAGCGGAACCGGTGCAGCACGTTCCAGAGCATCATCGGCCCCAGCCGCTTGCCCGAGGCACGGCGCCGGCCGTCGGAATCCTGGGGCGGGTCTTCGGACTCCTCGGACTCGGACGCCCGGAACTCCAGCGGCGCGGGGCCGCCCCGGAGCGTGTCTGGTCCCCGGGCCTGCATGGCGAGCCCTCCCTCGGCCAGCCCCTCCTTGCGGACGGCGGCCTCTGAGTGGCGGACCTCCGGGGGCGGCTCCAGCCGGACGGTGGCCACCCGCTCGCGGGCCTCCTCGGGCGTCCCGGCATTCAGCACCCACAGGCCCTGCGTCACGCCGTCCTGGCCGGTGCGCGCGTCGCGCAGCTCCGCGAAGCCCTGGGCCTTGAGCGAGTCACGGAAGGCCTCCTGCCCCTCCTTCTGGGACGGCTGGGCGACGGCGGTCTCAGCGTAGGCGGCGAAGAAGGCCCACAGCCGGGTGGCGCGCTCGCTGCTCGACAGTTGCGAGGGCTTGAGGTGCTGGGCCAGCAGCGCCGCGTCCGAGCCGAAGCGCAGGCCCAGCTCCTCCTGGCCCGCCACCTTCTCGAGCCCGGGAGGAATCAGCTCCGCCACCCTGCGCACCGGCGCCCGCTCCTGGCCGCCCAGGGTGGGATGGCCACCGGGGATGGTGCCCTCGGTCCGGAAGGCGTCGCCCTTCCCACGGCCCGCCAGCCCGCCGCCCTCGGGGACCTGCGGCATGGCGCGCGGCACTCCCGAGGGGGATTTGAGGAGGAGCCGGGCCAGTTGGCCGAAGCCGGAAGTGATGCGCGAGGAAGAGGACATGGGCGCGGCCTCGTCATCCAGCGTGGAAAGGGGCGTCTCCAGCACGTCCCCGGTGGGCTCCGGCTCCGCCGAAGGACTGCGGGAGCCTAACGCGGGAGCGTCCTGGGGGCTGTTCCGGGGGATGAACGAAGTGTCCGGCAGTGAGTGCGCGCCCCGGGGCAGGGCTCCGGCCTCACGCGGCGTGTCGGAGACGGGGGTGCGCCAGATGCGGGTGGGCTCCGGGCCGTCCGGCTCCATCCCGTCACCGATGAGGGGCAGTCCCGCGGGCGGCGTCCGGGGGCTGGGGCCCGCACTGGACGATGCGCGAGGGCCAGGCTCGCCCCGAGG
>NZ_JABXEM010000211.1:0-21226 GCF_013372595.1 Myxococcus sp. AM011 | reverse complement strand
AGCCCGTACACCAGGAGCCCCGACGCGGGCGCCAAGAGCGCGTTGTGCATCAGCGGGTAGGGAATCCGCTCTCCGGCCGCGCCGGCCACCACCAGCAGCGCCGCGCCCAGCAAGGCCAGCACCCCGCCCGAGCCCTTCGCGCCACCCGCCGCGCGCTCACGCACGAAGCACCAGCCCAGGAGCACCCCGAAGAGGAACTCCGGCAGCCGCGCCAGCGGGCTGAACTTCATCACCGACAGCCACAGGCCCTCCGTGTGCGCGTTCAGCGTGCCCGGCCCGTCCGGCCGCAGCACGACGTAGAGCACCGGCGGCAACAGCCCCAACACCCAGACCGCGCCCATCAACACGGGCAGCCGAGAGGGACGCACCGTGGGCAGCCACCGTGCGAGCCGGGGGAAGAGGGCATAGAAGAACCCCTCCACCGCCACGGACCAGCCGGGAGGATTCCAGTACAGCGCCAGCCGGGGCACCCACGCCTGCACCAGCGCCAGCGTGGCCACCGCGCCCACCGTGAGCTTCACGGCGGCGAGCTTCCAGCCGTTGTCCGCCACCGACGCGAGGATGGTGGGCGGCGCGGACAGGAGGAAGGTCAGCAGATAGACGGGATAGACGCGGGCCACGCGAGCGGCCAGGAAGGCGCGCGTCCCCGTCTCCATCCGCCCGTCGACGTCCAGGTAGTTCCAGGCGAGGACGAAGCCGGACAGGACGAAGAAGACGCCCACGGCGGAGTAACCCGCGCCGATGAAGTCCTGAAGCCACTCCGGCGCCGGCGCCAGGGCCGGGCGCGCGAAGTGGAACAGCACGACATGCAGGGCCGCGAAGAAGCGCAGCCCCGTCAGGGCCTCGAGTGAACCGCCTCGGCTCACCGGCGGCCGATGCCGTAGTACGTGAAGCCCAGCTCCCGGATGCGCACCGGGTCGAACACGTTGCGCCCGTCGAAGATGACCGGCGTCTTCATCAGCGACTTCATGCGCTCGAAGTCCGGGTGGCGGAACTCATTCCACTCGGTGACGACGAAGAGCGCGTCCACGCCCTCCAGCGCCTCGTACGGCACGCTGGCGTAGCGGATGCGGTCACCGAAGACGCGCTTGGCCGCGTGCGTGGCCACCGGGTCGTGCGCAATCACCGTGGCGCCCTTGCCGATGAGTCCCTCGATGACCTCGATGGACGGCGCCTCGCGCATGTCGTCCGTCTTCGGCTTGAAGGACAGACCCCACACGCCGAACTTCTTGCCCTCCAGCGAGCCGCCGAAGTGCTTGGTCGCCTTGTTCACCAGCAGCTTCTTCTGCCGCTCGTTGGTGCGCTCCACGGCGCGCAGCAAGTCCAGCTCCAGGCCGAACTCACGCGCGGTGGCGCCCAGCGCCTTCACGTCCTTGGGGAAGCACGAGCCGCCGTAGCCCACTCCCGGGAAGAGGAACGGGTAGCCGATGCGCTTGTCCGAGCCCAGGCCCTTGCGCACGAAGTCCACGTCCGCGCCGACCTTCTCGCACAGCGCGGAGATGTCGTTCATGAACGAGATGCGCGTGGCGAGCATCGCGTTGGCGGCGTACTTGGTCAGCTCCGCCGAGCGCGTGTCCATGAACAGCACGGGGTTCTCGGTGCGCACGAAGGGCGCGTACAGCTCGCTCATGACCTTGCGGCCGCGCTCGGAGTCCACGCCGATGACGACGCGGTCCGGCTTGAGGAAGTCGTCCAGCGCGGCGCCTTCCTTGAGGAACTCCGGGTTGGAGACGACGTCGAACTCGATGCTCGTCACCTTGCGGATGGCGTCGCGCACCTTGTCCGCGGTGCCCACCGGCACGGTGCTCTTGTCCACGACGACGGTGTACTGCTTCATCGCCTTGCCAATCTGCTCGGCGGCGGCCAGCACGTACTGGAGGTCGGCGTCGCCCGTCTCACCCTCGGGCGTGCCCACGGCGATGAAGACGACGTGCGCGTTGGAGACGGCCTCCGGCAAATCGCGCGTGAAGAACAGGCGCTTCTCGCGGACGTTCTTCTTGATGAGCTCCTCGAGACCGGGCTCGTAGATGGGCACCTCGCCCGCCTGGAGCATCCGAATCTTCCGCTCGTCGATGTCCACGCACGTGACGTCGTTGCCCGAGTCCGCGAAGCAGGTGCCCGCGACCAGGCCGACGTAACCCGTTCCGATGATGGCGATACGCATTGAAAGAGTCCCAGTGGGGAGGTGTTCTTGACTGGAACTCATACGCCGGGACGCGCTCGGAAAGAAAGCCCGTCCCCGGGGCCAGGACAGCGGCCGGGCAGCCTCACTGCCCCGTGAGCAGACGGCGCACTCTTTCCAAGCCTCTGAGAGCCGAAGTGCGGCCGGGGGTGCTGACTGGACCCACCACCGTCCTGTCCAGCAGCTCCCGAGTGGCCCGTCGCAGCGGAGGCAGGGCCGCGGTGGCCTCCGGAGCGGCCTCCGGGAAGAGCCGGGCGACGATGGACAGCGAGGTGTAGAGGGCGCGCTCCAGGCGCCACTCCGCGGCCCGGGCGAGCAGTGCGGGGATGTCGAGCGGACGGGAGTACACGCCGCCCATCCACTTGGCGCCGGTGACGAGCTCTCGCAGGTCGATGAAGGACAGCCAGGGTACGTCGTACCCCTGACGTGCGTGCTCCAGGCACACGAGGAGGACGGAATCCTCCAGGTCGGCCCGGAACATGGAGGGGCCGTAGACCTTCATGGGCTTGGCGCGCTCGATGATGCCGGCGGTCTGCTCGCGGCGCTGGGGACCCAGGATGTCGGAGTAGAGGTAGATGGCGGTGCGCCCGTCGGAGACGAGCCTGGCCGCGCCGCTGTGGGAGGTGTCCGTCTCCGGCCTGAACTCGTGGTTGGAGAGGAAGCCGGCGAAGCCGTCCACGTCCATGCGGCGCATGAGGAGCTGGAGGTCCAGCACGGGGCGGAAGCCGATGTGCGGATAGAGGGCCTCGGCGAAGGCGGCGGAGCCCATGAGCACCAGCTTGCGGCCTTGCAGCTCGTCGACGACCTGCTTGAAGTTGACGAGCTTCATCACGTTGTCGTTGACGGAGCCCTGGTAGATGGCGAGCAGCCTGTCGCGAGCCCACTCGGGCGCGGCGGTGGCACCCAGGCGGTACTCCAGGTTGTACGCCGCCAGCGGGGCCAGGCCCTGGGCGATGGCCCAGTCGACGTACTCCTCCCAGGGCGCGCCCTTGAGGGCTCCTCGCGGTGGTTCGAACGAGGCGAGGACGCGGAAGGTGTCGAGCAGGCTGAGCGGCATGGTGGCCCCCTTTAACGGGCCCACCGCATCACCTGCAATCACTGCCTGAGCCCCAAGGGACGACGGCGTGGTGGACAGAAGACAAAGACCCGCCCTGGGGGGCGACTCGGGCGCTCAGGGAACGGGCGGCGACGACGTGGGGGCGCTCGGAGCCGTGGGACGCGGAACAGCCGCGACACAGGTCGAGAACCCGAGCACTCCGGCGAGCATGCCCGGCCAGAGCTGGTGCCAGACCCCGCGAACGCTCGAGGAGCGACGCAGAATTCCCCCAGGAGCGCCGCGTAGAGCGGCCCCTTGCGCAGCTTCACCAGGGCCGCGAGCAACAGCGCCCACCGCCGCCGTCCTTCCAGGTGAAAGGCCAGAAGCCCTCTCCGCCAACCAAGGCCGGAGAGAGCGTAGTCATCGTTACACGCCCCCGCGGCAGTAGGCCACGAACCCCAGGGCAGACTCCTCTCTCCGTACTCCTTGCCCAAGCAAGCTCAATACCTGCGCAAGGTCTACTTCAACGACGGTGTCGATTTGGTCGCAGTGCGGCTCGAAAATGACCACCCAAGGCCCGCCGGGCGTCAACTGCTCGCAAAGCACGCTCGTGAGTGCACTCCACGCAGCATCCTGGCCATCACCACCAACCGCAGCCATGGCCAAGGCAGGCCCCTCAACTCGGAAGTACTTCCAGCCGGCCGTTGTGAACCCGGCTGGAAGCCTGCGCACGATGTGAGCCGGGGCCTCCCCCTCCCGGAGGTCCACCCCCGCCGGAGAGGTCCATCCGCCGAGGTCGTCGGTGAACTCTTCCCCGCCCCAGGAAACGACTCGGACGTTTCGAGCGACGCTTCCGCCCAGGCGCACTTCGGGTATCCAGATCTCCAGGCAAGCATCCATAGAGTTGTTCACCACCATCATGGCGTATCGATCTTGGCGCTTTCAGTCCAGGCCTTCTGGCCCATCTCGGAGATGCGCAGGAAGGTCGACAACCGCCGCTGATACTTCGGCAACGCCTCGAGCAGGCTGAGCGGCATGGTGGCCCCCTTTGACGGGCCCACCGCATCACCTGCAATCAGGACGACGGCGTGGTGGCCACAGGACAAAGACCCGCCCTGGGGCCGCGGGTCACCTGTCAGGCGAGGGCCGCATTGCGGTGTCCAGGCGCCGCAGCGCATATCGGAGCATCGCCCCTGGTTCGGGAGCCAGGAGCAGCTTCGCCGCCATCCAGCGTGGCCGGCTGCGCACCAGCTCCGTTTCCACCAGTCGCTCTTCCGAGAAGAGCCGCCTCGCCAACCTCCTGCGCCACAGAGGAGGAGCCAGGGCCTCCAGCGCGTCCGCCGGCATCTGTGCACCCAGCAGCCGTTGAGCCACCTCCCAGCCGTACCAGACGAGATGTGGCAAACCCGTGCCCTTGGCACCCTCCACCACGCGAGCCCAATCCAGCCCCTGCCCCACCAGGAGCTTCAAGTCGAACAGCCACGCCAGGCGCTGCAAGAGATGGTGGCTCGCATGAAGGGCCAGGTACACGGCCTCGTCCTCGGGAGCGAGCCACCGCACCCGCTGCCCTTCCACCGTCCCATCCACCGCGCGAGCCACCAGCGCATCGCCTTCCAGCGTCCGACCCCAGCCCGCGAGGGCGCGGAAGTGCAGCTCCACCAGTCCGGCCTTTCCCTCCAGCTCCACGTGGTGCGAGTCCACGTCCGCGTGACGCCCGTCGCGCGTCGGACGCGCCGTCAGTCCGAGGCCGGTGAGGACGCGCACGGCCGTCGTCACGTCGCCTCGGGACACCAGCAGGTCCACGTCGCGGGTGGCGCGCTGGAGCGGGTCCGGGTACAGCCGAAGCGCCAGGCCGTAGCCCTTGAGCGACACGGGGACGATGCCCTCGACAGCCAGGGCTTCCAGGCTCCGCTGGAGCAGCGCCTTGACCTGGAGCGAGCGGGCCGCACCCGTCAGCGACTCACGGCGCAACAGCGCGGCGGCCTCTGGGGGCAACACCCAGCCCACCTGCCCTACCGCGTGAGCGACAAACCCGGCGAGCCCGTGACGGACGGCGCCTCGCACGAAGGCCAGGGCCTCGTCCCCTTCGGGAGCACTTCTCGTGGGGAGATGGGGCCAGGCGCGCAGCAGCGCGACGAGGGCACTGGACGTCGTCATCGCCGCAGGACGACGACACGCGCGGGGTCGGCGTCCGCCACCGCCAGGAGCCTCGCGGCGCGTTCGGCCACGGCGTCCGCCACCAACTCCAGCGCCAGCTCCTCGTCCCGGTCGATGGCGTTGCGACCGTCTCTCCAGACGAGCAGCAGCGAGCCGAGCACCACTTCCTCGTCCTTCACTTCCAGGCACAGCTCGTACGGCATCGACAGGCCCGCCGCACGCTGGGTCTCGAAGACGACGCCGTCCATGAGTCCGTCGCGCAGTTGCTGGAAGCGCAGCTCCTGCCGCGACACGTCCAGCACTTCCGCGAGGGGCCGCACGGCGCCCCAGACCTCCTGCAGCGACCGGGCCTCGCGCACGGCGCCGATGACGTCCTTCACCAGCGAGCGCAGGCGGATGTTGCGCTGTCGGCGCTGCTGCATGTCGCTGGCGCGCCCCAGGTCCAGGTAGCCCAGCTTGCGCATCATCACCGCGATGACCACGCCCATGCCACACAGCAACATGGCGCTCTGCGCGCTGTTGGCGAAGTGGAGGCCCAACGCCGTCAACATGAAGAGACCGCACAGCGCGTACAGCACAAGCACGGTGGAGCGGTGGCTGAGCACCATGCGGCTCATCACGCGGTGGTGGATGTGCTCCTTGTCCGCGCTGAACAGCGGGCGCCCCAGGAGCGAGCGGCGAATCACCGCGAGCAGCGTGTCCATGATGGGCAGGCCCAGCGCCATGATGGGCACCAGCATGGCCACCGTCGTACCGCTCTTGGTGCTCGTCTTGATGGCCACCGCGGCCAGTACGAAACCGAGGAACATGCTGCCGGTGTCCCCCATGAAGATGGAGGCCGGGTTGAAGTTGAAGACGAGGAACCCGAGGATGGCGCCCGCGAGCGCCGCCATCAGCAGGCACAGCAGCACGTCGCCCCGCGCCAGCGCGAGGATGAAGTTGGTGCTCACGCCGAAGAACGCGACACCGCCCGCGAGCCCGTCGAGCCCATCAATCAGGTTGAGCGCGTTGATGACGCCCACCATCCACAGCACGGTGAACGGCAGGCTCAACGCGCCCAGTGTCAGCTCGGGGCCGAACGGATTGGCGATGACCTCGATGCGGAAGCCCAGGTGGTAGAGCCCGAGCGCCACGATGAACTGCACGCTGAACTTGAGCCGAGCACCCGCGCCTCGCAGGTCGTCGTAGAGCCCGAGCGCGGCGATGGCCGCGCCCCCCATGAACAGGCCCGAAATCAGCTCGGTGTGGAGCCGGAAGTGGTGCCCCACGCCGGAGTCCACCAGGAACAGCGCGCACAACGGGGTGAAGAAGCCCGCGACGATGCCGATGCCACCCAGTCGAGGGATGGGCCGGCTGTGGACCTTGCGACTCGAGTTGGCCTGGTCCAGCCAGCCCCACGCCAGCGCCTGGTTGCGCACGACGTATGTGAGCCCCAGGGCCACCATCAACGAGACAAGGAACGCGACGAAGAAGGTGATCATCGAGGTGGCCGCTCCCGCCATGCTGACGGTGAGCGTCACGGCGCGTCAATGAGCGTTCCTGTGCGACACCGGAATGTCGCCCGAGTCGTCCCCCAGCGAGCAACCATGCGGGCTTCGCTGTGGCCTCGCCGTGTCATGGCTGACCTGGGCGCCACGCGCCCGAACAACGTATCGCCCGGCCTGTTCGGGGCCTTTGGAAAGAGGATGCGCCCCGCCGACCCTGCGGACAGGCCCTTCGCTGTCATCTGTTGACGCCCCTGGGACGGGGGACACAATGCACCCACCACCCGCATGCATCCCAGGCCTTCTCTCCTCCCAAGAGCCCCCGAGCGTCCTCTCCGCGGAGAGACGCGTTGAGCGGCGACACCGCCTCCGCGCGGCGTATGGATGGGTTGGATGTCCTGAGGGCCTTCGCCATCCTCGGCGTGCTGGTCTTCCACGCGCCCTCGTCCGTCCTGGACGCCGTGCCGCTCCCGGTCCGCTTCGCCTTCGCGCATGGGTGGATGGGCGTGGACCTCTTCTTCGTCCTCTCGGGCTACCTCGTCGGTCGGCAGGTCTTCGCCGAGGATGGCGAAGCCCCGCTGGGCTCCCGGCTGCGCGCCTTCTGGCTGAAGCGCTGGATGCGCACCCTGCCGCTGTACTTCGTGGTGCTCGCGTTCTACGCGCTCAAGCCCTGGACGGTGGGCACGCCCTTCGTGGGCGGAGGCTGGCACTACGCGCTCTTCCTCCAGAACTTCACGATGCCGCGCGACTTCGTGCAGAGCTGGTCGCTGTGTGTGGAGGAGCACTTCTACGTCGTGCTGCCGCTGCTCGCCTTCGCGCTGGGAGGTCGACGCTGGCCCGCCTGGGCGTGGCTGGCACCGGTGGCCGTGAGTGTCGTGGCGCGCTGGCTGTTCTCCCGGCACCTGCCAGCGGACCTGCTCATGACGGACCTCGCCACGCTCGCGCCCTGGTCCACCGAGATGCACCTGGATGGACTTGGCATCGGGGTGTTCCTGGCCCGGACCGCGCCCACGTGGAGGGGCTGGCCCCGTCACTGGCGGACAGCGTGTGCCGTCGCGGGAGTGGGAGTGCTGGCGCTGACGGTAGGGCGTTACGGCGCCATCGTGACGACGTCGAGCCACGTCTGGGTCTTCGTCGGGCTGGCGGTGGGCTTCGGCGCCGTGCTCGTGGGCATCGAGCCCCTCCAGCTCCCGCGCGGCCTGCGCTGGGGCGTCTACCAGACCGCCCTGCTCTCCTATGGCGCCTATCTCTGGCACGGGCTCGTGTTGCGCGTCATCGAGCGGATGGATGTGCGACTGGGTGCCTGGGGACTGGACCTGCTCGCGTTCCTGGCGCTTACGCTGTTCGTGGCATGGGTGACCTATGTCACGGTGGAGAAACCCTGCCTCAAGCTGCGAGACTGGCTGCTGACCCGAGGCACGCTCCCGCCAGTCGTCCTGTCTCCTGGCGAATCGAACGCCTTGAGCGCGGGCCTGAACGCGCGCAAGCCCTCTGCGTAGGAACGCCATGGCACGACTGAGGGACCAACTGACGTCGCTGAGCCAGCTGCGGTACCTCGCATGGAGGGCATTGCCGCTGGGTCGCTCGGTGACGGTGAAGCTGCGCTCGGGCGAGCGGCTCACTCTGAGACCGCCTCCCGCCGAGGACCTGGAGACGGCGTACGAGATGTTCGTGGCCGAGGTCTATCGCCCCCCATTCGCCGTGCGGCCGGACACCACGCTGCGCATCGTCGATGTCGGAGCGAACTGTGGGCACTCGCTCCTGTTCTGGGCGCGGCACTACCCACGCGCCCATCTCGTCGCCTTCGAGCCCCACCCCGTCCATCTGGCCATGCTGGAGCGCAACCTGACGCTCAACACCCTGACGTCCAGGGTGTCCCTGCACCGCGCGGCGGCGGGAGCGAGCCCCGGGGAGATTGCCCTGCTCGATGCGGAGAGCCGCTCCTCCGTCGTGGACGCGACACAGGGGCGCACGCTCCGGGTGCCGCTGGTCGACTTCTTCGAGGCGGTCGGTGACGAACCCATCGACCTGCTCAAGATGGACATCGAGGGAGGCGAGTACTCCTTGCTGGGTGACCCACGCTTCGCGCGCCTGCGGATTCGCACGCTCGTCATGGAGTGGCATCGAACCCGGGAGCGGCCGGACGGCAAGGCCTGGTGCGAGCAGACCCTCGAAACGCTGGGCTATGAAGTCACTCCCGGCATCTGGAGTGGCGAGGTGAATGGGCTGCTTTGGGCGCGTCCGCGTGAGTCCGAGGCACGTCGATGAGTTCAGCGGGCGTCACGCTGGTCATCCCCACCTACAACGGAGCGCGGCGAGTCGAAGCGCCGCTGCGCGCGTTGCTGGAGCAGACGGCGGAGAGCGACCACTTCGAGGTGGTCGTCGTGGACAACAACTCCCAGGATGACACCGCGCGCGTGGTGGAGGAGAGCCTGGTCGTGGAAGGGCTGCGCCGTCGAGGCGTGGACGTCCGCGTCGTTCACGAGGCGCGCCAGGGTCTCCTCTTCGCGCGGCTGTGTGGCATCCAGAGCGCGCGTCGGGAGGTCATCTGCTTCCTGGATGACGACAACGTTCCCGAGCCGAACTTCGTCACCGACGGACTGGCGCTCTTCGAGGACCTGAGTGTCGGCGCGGTGGTCTCACGCATCTATCCCCGCTACGAGACGCCACCGCCGCCAAGCATCTCTCGGCGTGAGCACCTGCTCGCCATCAACCACCGGATGGGGGACGACCTCATCGACTTCGGAGCGGGAGCCACGCTCGCGCCCACGATAGGCGCCGGGCTGTGGCTGCGCCGCGAGGCCGTCCTGGAGTCCGTGCCCTGGCGAACGCCGGAGCAACTCATGCCGGACCGGCTCGGCAACCAGCTTCTGAGTGGAGGAGATATCGAGTTGGGCTTCCTGCTCGGCAAGGCGGGCCACCGCCGCCTCTACTCACCCGTGCTGAAGGTATGGCACCTCATCCCGCCTTCTCGATTCGAGACCCGGTACTTCCTGCGGCTCATCGTCGGCGTGGTGCGCAGCGAGAAGACGCTTGAGGCGCGTCACCTGGGGCGACGCACGGGAGCACTCTCCCGGCTGAAGGACTGCGCACGCCTGGTGGGAGCAGGCCTCGCGAGCCCCGCGCTCGCGTTGCGCGGCGACCCGGTGCGCGAAATCCTGTTCGTGCTGGCGAGCCGCTGGGCCCAGGTGCGGGGGCCGTATCCCCATCTCCACGAGACGCGTTGAGCAGCCCGTTCCCATGGCGACCCAGTCCCGTCCCACATTGAGCGAGTGTCTCGAAGGCCGGGGAAACAACCTGGACTTCCTGCGCTTCGCCGCGGCCACGGGCGTCATCGTCAGTCACTCCTTTCCACTGGGCTCGGGCCCTCAGGGAGGCCCCGAGCCGCTGACGGTCTTCACCCACGGCCAGGTCTCGCTCGGGCTGGTCTGCGTGGCGGTGTTCCTGGTCATCAGTGGACTCCTCATCACCCGAAGCTGGGAGCGGAGCCGCGACGTCCGGGGCTTCCTCCTGGCGCGCACGCTGCGAATCTTCCCGGGGCTGGCGGTGTCGCTCCTGCTGACAGTGTTCGTACTCGGCGCCGCGCTCACCACCCACCCGCTGCGTGACTACTTCTCGGCGCCCGACACATACACCTTCCTGCTGCGCAACTTCACCCTCGTCAATCCGCAGTGGAACCTGCCCGGGGTGTTCGAAGGGAATGTGTATCCGAGCGCCGTCAATGGCTCGCTCTGGACGCTGATGTACGAAGTCGGCTTCTACCTGCTCGTGCTGGGATTGGGAGTCACGGGGCTCTTGCGCAAGGAACTGGCGCTGGCCGGGTGGTGTGTCACGGCGGTGGCGTCCTTCTTGAACATCGGACGCCTGGGGTTCTGGCCGGTCCTCGGGCTCTACTTCGGAGGGGGGCTGGTGCTCTACCTCTGGAGAGAGCGAGTGAGGATGAGTCCGTGGCTCGCGGCGGCCTGTGTCGTGGTGCTCACCGCTGCGTCAATGGCGGGCAAGGGGTTGCCTGTCGCCATCGGTTCATGTGGCGCGTACCTCGTGCTGTACCTCGCGTTCCTCCCGAGCAGGCTCGCGCACTTCGGACGCTACGGGGACTTTTCCTATGGCATCTACATCTACGCCTTTCCCGTGCAGCAAGCCGTCACGGCTGTGTTGGGAGGCCCCATGCCGTGGTGGTGGAACGCGACGCTGTCCCTCATCGCCACGCTCCTGCTCGGGATGATGTCCTGGCGATACATCGAGAAACCAGCCATCTCCCTGCGGCATCGAGAGCACCCCTCAATCCACTCCATGCCGCCGCTCACGGCCAACCATACTTCGTCTTACCGTAAATCATCACCGCGACAGTAAACCCAAGTGAGAGGAACCCACTCGCGAAGAACCACAACACCGCATAGAGCTGAAAACGGCGGACCTTCGCGAATCCGACCACCAACGCGAACCGACCCCACTCCCGCCATCCCACGGGCCATCGCCCCAGGACCGCCGCGCCTGAAATCACGCGCATCCCAAAAATCCCAATCAACGCAATGGTTATTCCACCCGAAAGAGCAATCACCGAGAACACATCCTTGATGTACACAGCCACCCTCCTCTCATGTCCGACGAGTTCTCCAAGGCTCGAAGCGTGACTGGATGTAGTACGGTCCGGCGGTCTCGAGCGTTCCACCCTCCTCTTCACATCAGACTGGATTCAATCACGTGCGGCTCGACGTTCAACGCGTTCCTGGTGGCTCCTCGGAGCACCGCCTCTCCTGGGTCGGGACCCTGCTCCTGGGAATGGCGTTGATGGCGGCCTTCCTGTTCGCCTGCCTGTTGCTGACGGGCGGCGGCCTGGACGACTCCTTCATCACCTACCGCTATGCCAGGCACCTCGCGAGCGGGCATGGGATTGCGTGGAACGTCGGAGAGCCGCCGGTGGAGGGCTACACGTCCTTCATGTGGGTCATCCTCAACGCGATTCCCATCGCGCTCGGTGTGTCTCCGCTCCTCGCGTCGAAGCTGCTCACCAGCGCCGCCGCCTGTGGCGTCATCCTGCTGGCGCTCGGTGGCTCACACCCGATTCAAGAGCGGCCGTGGCGGGCCGCACTGGCAAGCCTCGTCGCGTTATGCACGCCCCTTGCCTACTACACGCAGACAGGCATGGAGACCGTGTTCTTCACGGCCCTGGCCTTTGTGAGCACGGGGCTCGCCCTGCGCGAGTTCGCTGGGAACCCGCGCCCCGTGTGGCTGCTCATCGCCTCCGCGCTCTTCGGCCTCGCCGCCATCACCCGGCCTGAAGGAGTACTGCTCTTCGGTCTCGTCGCCGTATCGGGGCTCTCTCTTAGGCAGAGCCCTCGAGAAGGAGTGCTCTCTCGTCGGGAACTCGCGCTCTTCGCAGCGCCCTTCCTCGCCATCTGGCTCACGTACTTCCTGTGGCGGCTTCAGCATTACGGGTGGCTCTTCCCGAACACGTACTACGCGAAGCACTCCGGCAATCGTCTCCTGAACCTGCCACTGGGCATCCACTATCTCGCGACCGCATGGGCTCCGTACCTCGCCGTGCCTTTCGCCCTGGGCGCACTCGCATGGGTGGCCACCCCAACGCGCGAGGGAGATGCCGCATCCAGTCGGAACCAGCAACTGGCGCTCCGTCTTGGCGGGGTGTGCCTCGTCTACCTGGCCTACATCGTGTGGGTGGGTGGCGATGACCGCTCGGCGTTTCCGTCGGTGCGGATGGTCCTTCCAGTCCTCCCGTTGCTCTGGATGGCGACGGTGATGCTGGTGGCAGAAGCAAGCCGCCATTGGACGAAGCTCTCGCCGCGCGCGTGTGCTGTCGGGGTCGTCGCGCTGATTGCCATGGCCTGGGCGGAGGATGGGATGCGATTGCTCAAGGGAGGGATTCCAACCGGCGATGACGCCCAACGAGGGTTGCTCCAGACCAAGCTCGCTCAACTCACCGACGAGCCGCATGGCACCCTGCCAGCGTGGATCCTCAAGCATACGCAGCCCACGGATGCCATCGCTGTCCCTTGGGCAGGGCGAGTGCCCTACGCGACGGGGCGTCCCACGCTCGACATGCTCGGACTCAACGACACGCACATCGCACACCTGCCGTCCCCTCAGCGCGGAATCGATGTGAAGATGGACCCAGAATATGTCCTGGCGCAGCGGCCCAAGCTCATCTTCGTCAACGTGAACCACTGCTACGTAAGGCAGGCGTGCTCGTTCGAGCAGGCGGGTGGGTGGAAGATTGGCGACAGGCAGCTCCTTGAACTGCTCCGCCAGTCGCCCGACTACGAGTGGGTGAAGGACGCGCCAACGGACATCTCCGTCTTCCGTCGCCGCGAGCTGCGGACGCAATAGACAGCGGCGTCCCCGTACAGCGAGAAAGCCAATAAATGCCATCAAGCCAAGATGGCATCCAGACTCGCCGCACCATCCAGCCGACGCGCATGCCCACAAAGCACGGGCACCCTTAAACCCTCATTCCGTTCGAGCGTCCACGGCCACGCCCTCCAATGCATGCACCAAGGCGTCAAATTCTTTTCTCACGCGCCTCCCCCCTAGAAACAAGAACAGGCCAACGTTGGCACACAGTACAACCAAAGCGGCCCACAACATTACCATGCCCGACAAGAGCATGACGGCCGCCATGGCCGCACCAGCCGTCCCCAACAAGCAGCTCAAAACAGACTGCCACTTCAATCCCGTAACAACTCGAATTGTCTTCTCAGAACTCAACTCCAGCTCGGACTCAACAGTACCCCACGCCACCGACAACAAGTACAGACCCAGGAACGGCCTCCGCTTGACAACGATGCGTTCGCCACGCCTTGTACCAAGATACCATCGAGAGCCCCTGTCGTTCACCGGGAAAATATCCAGTGCAAATGGGCCCACCCACTCTACCAACTGCTCAACCACACTCCTCGAGTCGGCCTTGGTATGAACCAGCCTCTCCATGCGCCTCAACAAGAAATCGCGCATACAATCACCTCATTTGGGCACCGAATCCCCAACATACACTCCTCGAGTATATGTCTTATACGAACTTACCCCTATCGCATATCCTCTTCCAGTTCCAATCGATACCGATGTCGCACTCGGGCTCCAGGCAATGGAAATTGACATCAATGGGAGGTCGATATTCAACGTATCGGAGATCCCCTCGAAATCACTCATATTGTTCGCGGTCGTCACAATGAAACCCGCACTAACGCCGGCACCCGCGCCGGCAATCATCACCGACCCATCTTGAGCGGGCAGGCTGGAAATACCTTCCTCGGACCCCACAAAGCTTCCTGCCTTGAAAACGGCTCCACCCGTAAGAGCCACTCCATGTTCACCCTTGCCGAGATCGTCATTGTCAGCAAAGGCGATCACCTGCACTGAGCCCTGCGCCGCCCCCTGCAGGCTCAACGTCTCATAGAGAAACTCAAACGCCGACGAGAAAATGGAGCCCCCGTACGAGCCACCAACCCCCATGTTTCCATCAGGATCCTTGAACGCCATGGGGTTGTTGTACGCATATGCATAGACAGGAGCACTGCGTCCGGACGTGGCCTGCGTCACGACCCACTTCGGGTCGCGCATCATCAACTCCGACCCCAGATACCGGCCCGTGCTCGGCTCGTAGAAGCGATTCCTGTTCTCGAAGAAGTCCGTCTCCTCGTCATGGTACTGCCCGGGGAAGCGCAGCGGCGTCCACACGGGGGCAGCCCCTGACTGGAAGCGCCGATACTCGACGGCCCCCAGCGCCACCTCCTGGACGGCCCCGCTGGTCGCCGCGGACTGGAACCTCACCTGCGCACTGCCACTGGGGCTCGCGGCAACCCATTTGGAGACCGCCCCAAAAGTCGTCGTGTTGGACATCAGCGACGACGCCCCATCCACCCCATTCAGCAGCGTTCCACTTGCGTCCGCGAGATAGGCACCACTGCCCCCCTGGACATCCAGGACCGGGAACCGGGCCCGGAGCTGGGAGACCAAGGTGCTGGAGCTTGGAACCTGGGCCGTCGCCATGAGCGCATTCTGCCCTGTTCCAAGCACGGGTGAGTCCGCCACGAGCGTGGTGCGGTTGACGTGGCCATACGGGTCATAGTCCGCGACCCCCGTGATACGTCGATAGGAGTCGAGCGCCAGGACCGGCTTCCCCAACCCATCCGTCACCAGGAAGTAGAAGCCACACGGTGCAGGCTCACCATTGCGGGGGCAATCTCCCATGAAGTCTTCCACCCGCTGTCCGGCGCGGGTGATGCGCACCTTGAAGAACCCAATCGGCCGGTCGGCCAGCCAGAGGTACTCGTCATGCACCGAGTCGGCGGTATCCGGATCGAAGCTCGTGTGCCCCCAATCGTCGAGCAGCCGCGTCCCGTCATAGAAGTACTCATCTTCGAGCACGCCTTGTTGCCCACTGAGCCCGTAACGCTTCAGGCGCCTGCGCCCCTCGGCATCGTAGAAGTACTCATACGTACGCCCTTCATTGTCGGACACCTGGCGGTACACGGACCCCACGGCCGCGTGAGCACCATCAGTCGTCGCATCCAGATTCAAGGCATGGAAGGGAGACGCGACGTTGTCCGTCCTGTTCTTGTAGCTCGCGATCCGGCTCACACGCCCATCCGCGTCGTAGTCGTACCGCTGAGTCACGGCGAAGCGCGGGGGACAAACCGAGCCGCCACACTGAGCTCCCTCCAGGTATCGCGCCGTCAGCAGATCCACGCGAGAGCCGGAGCTCTCGTACTCCCCCTTGAAGCGCCAGCCATCCTGAACGTCGAGCGTCCTGTTGCCGCGCTCATCATAGGAGTAGGCCCTGTTCCCAAAAGCCCCGCCAGCCGTCGCCGAGGCATTCGCCACCCGATGGGCCTGCTTCAGCTGCAACCGCGCATCGTAGCCTGGAGCAGCGCTCGCGGCGTCCGCGTAGCGAACGGAGCTGGGCGGCACGTTCCCTGTTTCCAGCAGACACGTGTCCTCCTGGAGCAACTGGTCCGCTCTCCACGTGTAGGCACGCTTGAAGATGTCTCCGAGGCTTCCCCCTGATTCGAGCCTGGAGACAGTCAATCCGGACAAGCGTCCGGTCGTATCGGTGCCTCCCGTGAATCCCGTGCCGCTACAACTGGAAAGCGGCTGATTCGAACCATCGAAGTGATAGGTGACCCGAGCCTTCTGGGCCCCTGCCGCGGCCTTCGGCGCGACCAGCACATAGGAACGCAGGCCGCCAAAGGGCTCCCACTGGACGTCCTCAACGATTTTGAGGAAGTTGGCGAAGCCCACTCCATTCCACGCCGTCACGTCCAGGGACTGGACGCGATGGGGCTTGCCCGTCTCCGGGTCATAGTAGTGGTAATAAGTGCCACGTCCGCCGGGATACACCTCATTCACCAGTCGACCGGCCCGGTCGTAATAGCGATGGATGCTGGGGAAGTCCGCTACACGCGCATCGAGACAGATTCGTGTCCGAGGGGTTCCGTTGGGAAGCGCACGCACGCGTGCCACGCCGATGACATTGCCGTGAGCATCATACTGATACCACGTGTCTCCGAATGAATCCGTCAGCACTTGCGCTCGCCCCATCGCGCGGGCGGGGAGGCTCGAGGCGTACCCAGGACATCCCCATGGCGGCGTTTCCGTCTGGTCGTACGAGTACCAGAAGAGCGTTTCGCGGGACGCAACACTCCCCACGACATTGACCGCCTCGGACTTCAAGATGCGATTGAGCTTGTCATAGGAATTCTCCACCCACTGCGGTGAAGGAGCCGCTGCCATGGTGGGCGTCTGCTTGCGAATCAGGTTGCCCGAATCATCGTACTCGTACTGATAGCGTCCCCGCCCGGCGGGCCCCTCCGAGGCCTCCTGCGGCCCGCTGCCCCACGGCACGTCGACGCGCACCAGGTTGCCAAAATCGTCGTGCCGATACTCGAGCAGCGGCTGGCCGCACTGGCTGCAGTCGCCAGCAGGCCCCACTCCGCGGGGGCACCCCTGGCGCACGCTGCTCACATTGCCTGCCTTGTCATACGCCAGGCACATCTTCACGGCATCCCCTGAGCTGCTGGACGTATCCACGGGCTCGAGCATTCCCGCGAGGCGGTTCAGCCTGTCGTAGGCAAAGGCGTTGCAATGTGGGCTTGCCGGCTGGCGAGGAGCGCCTGCGCTCAGGCTGCCCGGCTCAAACCCTCCGCAAAATGGCTCCGGGTCCGAAGCGAGCGGCTGGTAGGGCTTGCCCATGCCCACCTTGTTGCCCTGGCGATCAAACAGGCTCGCCTTCGAATACCGGGCCTCCGAGGAAAGCGACGGCCCATCCGCGCCCCACGCCTCGAAGGTCTGCCGCGCCAGCGGGTCCCCATCGTAGAAGCGGGTCCGCCTGACCTGATTCGTTCCGTCCCTGAACGTCTCACTCCGCAACTTTCCCAGATGGTACGTGTAGTCGACGCGCTCGGAATGCGTCGCGCCAGACGCCCCCGCCGACGTGGCCTTCCACTGAAGCAGCGTGGTGCGAACTCCTCCAACGCACCCCTGTCCCGCCAGCGTGCCCGTTCGGTAACAGAGGACTTCATATCGGCTATCTGGATGCCGGATGTAGTCACCGTGCGTGGAACCATTGTCGTAACCGTATTCGGTGACGGCTTCGAACGGCGCGTTGCCAGCCGCCTCGAGCTTCTTCACCAACTGGCTGCCCTCATACTCGTACCGCGTGACGCCGCCGTTCGCGTCCGTCCACTGCGTCAGCCGGCCGCGAGCGTCGTAGGCATCATAGGCCGTGACAATGGGCGTCGAACCGCATCCATTGGGATAGCTCCGCTTCTCCTTCACCCGCCCCGCCCGATTGCTCACCTCAGAAGAGTCCCAGTATGCGTAGACAGTCAGCGGAACGGCTGTCCCCGCATCGCAGGCAGTGGGCTGAGCACCCGACACCTTGCACGGTCCCATCACGGTCCGGACCCGGCCCAGCGGGTCGGAGACCGCCTCACTGGCACAGGCGTCGTGAGTGAGAGAGAAAGTTCCCACCGACCGCTGCTCACGTGACCACGAATGCGCCTGCGTGGAGAACGTCAGGGTATGACCCGTACGAACGGTGGCCTTCAACCGATTCGTGACAGGGTCGTGTTGCCGCCGAGTCTCCAGCTTGAGTCCTGGAGTCTCATCGCTGAAGGCGGACGGAGAAGATGCGGTCTCCACGAGCTGCTCGAATGCCCGCTTGGGAGCAGGGCGTCCAACACCTCCATAGGTATAGGTGTACTCTTTCTCCAGGAGCGCACCCGTGCCGTTGTTGCTCGCCGCACCCTCGAACGTCTTGCGCAGCTCCGCGGGGGGCAGGATTGGAGCTCCTGAGGGCGTCGCACCCGATGCGAGCTCGTGGTCGTAGACGGTATAGGCACCGTTCGGATGGCGCCCCCCCGCCGCGACATCGACGGCTCTCTGTCCTGCTACGCCAGCATCGAGTGAGCCAACGTACCAGGCCTCATCCGAGGCGACGAACCCCTCGATTCCCGGACAGGATTGACCACACTGGACCGTTGTCTGCGAAGCACGAACAGTCGGCCCCTGGTCCCCGATGGGTCCCCTGCCTGTCGACGTGACCGTGAACTTGTGCCTCACCAACTGCGCGAAGTAGCCACTGCCATCCCCAATGCTCCGGCTGTAGGTGGTGAAGGTCTGGTCCTGAGACATACAGGCACCCGTCGGCTGGAAGACTCCGGGCCAACATCCGTTGGCTTCGGCGGTGATGAAGTAGCGACTCGTCGCCGAAGGCCAGGCTTCGCCATCGTAATCCTCACTCACCGTGCCGCCATCTCCTCCCAGTATCTGGCGAACAAGCTTCGCGCCGTCCCGCTTGATCTCCCAGCTCGCGACACCCGCCGACTGATACGCATATTCGACCACAGAACCCGTGGCGCCGCCTCCGTCGCGGTCAGGCCACTCCGCCTTCTCGAGAAGTCCCGCGACAACCTGCGCACCGCCGTCAGCCTGCGAGTTCTCCGCGTAGTCATAGGTGACGACGGACGGCTCGACGGTCCCATCACGGCCGACCAGATCGACTGAAGCCAGGACACACTCGTGCGTCTTGCCATTCAGCAATTCGGGCACGGCCGACAACATCCGCTGATAGTGGAAAACAAGCCTGGCACCATTCGCGGCCACAGCCGACCTGAGTCGGGGGAAACCGACACCGTTCGTCAGGTTGGTTTCCGTCGGGGTGCTACCCGCACATTCCGAGAGGACTTCATAGTTCAGTCGAGCGAGTCTCCGGTGACAGGAGGCCGCGACATCCACACCTGCATCCTCTTGATTGGGCTCGGAGCAGGTGGCCTCATCGTATTGAGCGGACTCGATGTAGCTGAGGTACCAGAAGCCTTCCACGCCCCCGACACTCCTGTAGTGGTAGCGACCATCTGGCGCATGCACCACAAACCCCTCTCCCGCCAGATACTGCAGCTTGATGTCCTGCTCGGAGTAGTTCTGTCCGAAGCATCCATGCACATCGCAGGAGAGAAAGGTCTTCGCGGTGCCCGCGGGGCCACCGTGAACCTCCCAATAAGTCACCTCCTCGGTCTCACAACCCGGACTCGGAGGGCTGCAGGGCCCGGACGGTTCAAGACGAGCCGCAATGTAGCTGTGCAGATTGTGCCACCACCGCAGCCGGAGGAATCCATTCGCGTCTCGCGCGTACCCGAAGGGTGCACCGCCCAATCCCGGTGACTTTTCAAGCCTCCAGGCACCCGGAGCACCCGACGCGAAGCGCTTCAGGGACAGTGCACCAAATGGGCCCGTGATGGAGACATCCACCTGCGAGTAGTTGGGCTTGAGCGAACCCAGCGAGACAGGACTCTCCCCCGAAGCACCAAACTCTCCAGGACCTCCCAGAGGAGGGCGGGTTTCGAAACCAAGGCCTTCCACCAATTGGTTCAGCTCATCTTCCGGCACCGTGGGCTCGTCATTGAGCGCCCGTGCCCCCCATGCCCCCAACAGTCCGACAACGAGCACAACAGCCCAATTCCTGCGACTCAACGCAGCCAGCCGCCCCTCGGCATCCTTCTTCATCTCGAACCTCACTCGCCCGCTGGAATTTTCAGCAAATCGATAGACAGGCCGCTCACGTTGGCGGACCGAAACAACCAAACCAGGTGGCATCCACAGACAGCCACCGAGCCCTCTCTGAACCTCTTATGGCGCCATGGGTGCCGAAGCCATGGGCAAGGGCGGCATGCAGGTTGCCTCCTTCGCCCCCGGGACTACGCTGACACAACGCCATTGTGTCGGACACTCGGACACCGTCTGGCAGCGCGCACTGCACACGTACCCCGAGCCGCGCTGAGCGCGAACGTGAATACACAGTCCGCTCAAGCACTCAGATGCCCCGTGCAGACTGCAGTCATCCCCCATCTGTTTGTCAGCGGGTTTCGTCGTGGGAACGGGTCGCCATTCGCGCACGACGGGGCTTGCCTCTTTCACAACCTCAGGCTGGGGCTCTGGTCCTGAATCGCACCCCAGGAGTCCCAATACGGCCAGAGCCGCCGAGGCGACCACTCCTCCCCAATGCCCACGCAGCCGCCTCTCGTAAACGACACGGCCACCGCCCGTCCGAGCCATCTTCCCTCTCCCCTGAGTCCACATTCCGCCGCTCCGCGGAATGGCCCTACGAACGCCACGTATTGAGCACTCTACAGGCGCATCCTGACACTGGCGATAGGGAATACACACAATTTCGTGATGTAAGAACCATGCCAGAGCCATGAGCAAATCATGACTTGGCACGCTGCCTGCGACCCGCGTTCGCGGGTCCAGCCAGCCTCATGCCCGCCATTGACTCAGGAATTACCAGCAATACCCAGACAATCGACTGGGGTTGATGGTCGGTCTCACGCAGGGGCTGGCGACTTCACTGGCGGCTCGGCGAGCAGGGCCGCGCCAATGGCTCCCGAGAGCTCTCCCAGCTCCGCCACCAGCACGGGCGGCTGACGCTCGGACATGAAGATATGGGGGCGCATGGCCTCATGCAGTCGGTCCGCGTACTCCTTGCCCAGCCTCGTGCCCAGGCCGCCGCCCAGGATGACCGCGTCCACGTCCGTCAGGTTGATGGCCGAGGCAATCCCTACCCCCATCATTCGCAGCGCCCGCTCGATGAGCTTCGTGGCCAGCGCGTCCTTGTCCTCCAGCGCCTTCTTCCAGATGCTGCTCGTCAACCGCGTGCGCTCCTTCTTCCTCATCAGCTCGAAGAGGACCGTCTTCTCGCCCTCTTCCTCTGCCTTGCGCGCATCGCGCTCCATGCACGCACGCCCCGCGTAGGCCTCCATGCAGCCACGGCGACCGCAGCCACAGCGCGCCCCGTCTGGTTTCACCACCATGTGGCCGATTTCACCCGCCGCCCCACGGCCCCTCCAGGGC
>NZ_JABXEM010000210.1:0-21511 GCF_013372595.1 Myxococcus sp. AM011 | reverse complement strand
GCGGGTGGCTCTTCACCCGTTTGGGGCCGGGGGCGCCCTACGGGACGGCGGCGGGAATGCTGGTGGTAGGTGTGGTGGTGGCGGCCAGCCTCGTGACCCAAGCGAGAATGGCAGGCGCGAGGGCCGGACAAAGGTCGTAAGATGGGGGGCATGGTGGTCAAACAGCCGCAGCCCGTGACGATTGCCTTCGACGTGATGGGGACGGACCATGGGCCCGCGGAGGTGGTGCGCGGAGCCGCGCAGCTCTCCCTGGACTCACCCCACATCCATGCGTTGCTGGTGGGGGACCGGACCCTCATCGACAACGCGCTCGCGGAGACGAAGCACAACGGCGAGCGCATCTCCGTCCAGCACGCGGCGGACTTCGTGGGCATGGACGAGAAACCCGGCGAGGCGCTGGCTCGCAAGCCCAACGCCTCCGTGGCGGTGGCCGCGCGGCTCGTCGCCGAGGGCGAGGCCCAGGCGCTGGTATCCGCGGGCAACACGGGCGCGGGCGTGCTGGCGTGCGCGCGTCACTTCCAGCTCATCCCCGGCGTGCGCCGCGCGGCGCTGGCCACGGTGTATCCGACGCGCTCGGTGCGAGGCGCCAAGGAGGACCCGTTCTCCCTCATCCTCGACGTGGGGGCGACGGTGGAGGCCACGGCCGATGACCTGGTGACGTTCGCCGTCATGGGCTCGCAGTACGCGCGCATCATCTCCCGCAACGAGCGGCCCAAGGTGGCGCTGTTGTCCAACGGTGTCGAGCCGCAGAAGGGCCCGCCCCGGGTGGTGGAGGCGCACGCGCGGCTGTCGGAGATGAAGGACATCAACTTCATCGGCAACGTGGAGGGCATCGACATCCCCAAGGGCACCGCGGACGTCATCGTCACCGACGGCTTCACGGGCAACGTGTGCCTGAAGATGCTGGAGGGCGTGCACGAGACAGTCGTGGAGCTGGCCCAGTACGCCTACAAGGAGAGCCTGCGCTGGCGCGCGGGCCTGGCCATGTTGTCGAGCGGAATCCAGCGCATCAAGGACATCACCGACTGGAACCAGTACGGCGGTGCGCCCATCCTCGGGTTCGACCGCATCTTCATCAAGGCGCATGGGCGCTCGAAGGCGCGCGCCATCGCCAACGCGGGCAAGGTGGCCGCCAAGGTGGTGGCGAACAACCTGGGGAGCTCCATCCGGGAAGGTCTTCAGAAGTGAGTCTGCCGGACCGCATCGACCCGCGACCGCCGCGGCGCATCTACCGCTGGGATCTGGACAAGACGTACCTCCAGACGGACTTCGATTCGCTCAAGGACCTGCTGCGCACCGCCTTCCAGAAGGCGCACGAGAAGGTCGCCATCCCAGGCGCGAGCGCGCTCATCCGCGAGCTGTCGGAGAACGGCGACTCGCGGCTGTGCATCGTCTCCGGCAGCCCCAAGCAGATGCGCGCCGTGCTGGAGGAGAAGCTCAAGCTGGACGGCGTGCGCTGGGACGAGTTCGTCCTCAAGGACAACATCGGCAACCTGTTGCGCGGGCGCTTCCGCGCGCTGCGCGGGCAGGTGGGCTACAAGCTGCCGGCGATTCTGGAGAGCCGGGTGAAGGCGCCCGCGGAGGCCGAGGAAGTCCTCTTCGGTGACGACGCGGAGGCGGATGCGTTCATCTACTCGCTCTTCGCGGACCTGATTGCCGGCCGCGTGGACGAGCGCGTGTTGTCCCAGGTGCTGGAGGCGGGCGGCGTCTACCCGGACGACGCGGAGCGCGTGCGCGCGGCGTGGAAGCAGATTCCAGTGGCGGACCCGGTGCGGCGCATCTTCATCCACCTGGACAAGCTGACGCCGCCCGCGCACTTCACGGCGTACGGGCCTCGCGTCGTCCCCATCTTCAACTACTTCCAGGCCGCGCTGGTGCTGCTGGCGGATGGGCACCTGTCCGCTCCGCAGGTGCTGAAAATCGCGGTGGAGATGGTGCAGACGGCGGGGCACAACATCATCACCCTCTCCAACTCCTTCCAGGACCTGCTGCGCCGGGGCCTGCCGCTCCAGCAGGCGGCGGTGGCGCTGTCGCAGGCGTTGGAGGGGCCCAACAAGCTGCTGGCCGCGATGCGTCCGATGCCGGACATCCTCTCCGCGTTCAGCAAGCGGCTCGCCGCGCTGGGCACGCCGCCGCCCCCGCCGCCCGTGCAGGCTGTCGACTACGTGTCCCTCATCCACCACGCCCTGCCGCGCAACCACAAGGGCCGCACCAAGCCGTAGCGGTGGGCTTCAGGGCCTCCGAGCGTCCGCGTCTCGGCGCTTCGGAGCCTGGCGTCCGGGCGCATGGCCGGTGGGGAGGTCGGACGCCCGGCCCTGGGGCAGACGACCAGGCGGGTCGGGCGAGCCCAGGCCCGTCAAGGCGCCGCCCGGGCGGGCTGGTGCGCGGTGGTTGGGCTGTTTCCAGAACGTTTCTGGCGTCTCCAGTGTTGATACGGAACAGAGTCTCCCGGGAGAGCGGGTCCCTGCCGCCGGCTTCCGGCCATGGGGTCGATACTCGTGGCGGACTCTTTTTCACCGCCTGGAGCGAGCCTGGAACAGGATGCCCTTCGACGCTTCCCCGAATGCACGTTCGTACCCCTTTTCGCTGGAAAAGGGACGGGTGGGGTGGAAGCGCTCCACCTGTCCGGTGGACCCGCAGAAAGGGCGCTACACCCCCCCAGGGCGGATGCGCTATAGACGGCTGCCCCTGAAGCGCCCCTGTCGGGACGTCCACGGTGATGACGCGAGTTTTGACTGAAACGCCGCCTGCCGGCGGTCCGCTGCCACCTGCGCCCGATTCGACGCGCGCGAGGTTGCCTCATCCGAGGCGGCAGTGGGCTCCGAGCGCGGTGCTCAAGAGGTTTCCATGTCTTCCAATCTGGAGCTGACGACTGCCCCCTCGGAACAGGCGAGTGCCCCCGAGTCCGTGGCCGAATCGGCCCCCTCCGACGAAGTGTCCCCCCAGCTCTCTTTTTCCACCGAGGCGGCCCCTGAAACGAATGGCCGGTTGAGCCCGTCCGAGGACGAGGCCGACGAAGACGAGTCCGATGACGACGACGAGGTCGACGCGCTCGACGCCGTCTTCGACGAGACGGGCCGGGCCGCCGCGGAGGTGCTCGCCGCCGCCGAGGCGCAGGACGCCGCCGAGGCCGCCGAGGACGAAATCGAGCAGGTGCCCACGGTGCTCGAGCCCGAGCCCGAGCCGACCCCCTACGAGCGCGCGCTGCACGCGCCCCACGTGCGCTCCACCGGCGAGCCGGCGGAAATCGACCCGGACGAGTTGGATCCGGACGCGCTGAAGGTGGTGCTGCGGCTGCATCAGCACGGCCATCAGGCGTACCTGGTGGGCGGCTGCGTGCGTGACTTGCTCCTGGGCAAGAAGCCCAAGGACTTCGACGTGGCCACCAGCGCCCATCCGGGCGAGGTGCGCGCCATCTTCCGCAACTGCCGGCTCATCGGCAGGCGCTTCCGGCTGGCGCACGTCTACTTCAAGGGCGGGAAGATCATCGAAGTCTCCACCTTCCGGGCGAATCCGACGGAGCTGGAGGCCGCGGCACCTTCCGCGCCGGAGGAGGAGGGCGAGGCCGGGGGCGATGACCTGCTCATCACCCACGACAACGTCTTCGGCACCGCGCAGCAGGACGCGCGCCGCCGCGACTTCACCATCAACGGCCTCTTCTACGACGTGAGCGAGGGACGGGTCATCGACTACGTCCGCGGCCGGCGTGACTTGGACGAGCGGTTCATCCGCACCATCGGCGACCCGGAGGTGCGCATGCGCGAGGACCCGGTGCGAATCCTCCGCGCCGTGCGCTTCGCCGCGAAGCTGGACCTGGACATTGAGTCGCGCACGTACGCGGCCATGGAAGGCGCGGTGGAGGACCTGCCGCGCTGCGCTCCCGCGCGCCTCCTGGAGGAGACCTTCCGGCTCATCCGTGGCGGGGTGTCCGCGCCGGCCTTGAAGCTGCTGGACGCGCTGGATGCGATGAAGTTCCTGCTGCCTCCGGTGAACGCGTACCTCAAGCAGCACGGCAAGGAAGGCGAGAAGACCTTCTACTCCTTCGCCCAGGCGTTGGACCGCCGGGTGGCCGCGGGAGAGCCGCTCGACGACGCCATCCTGCTGGCGGCGTTGCTGGTGCCCATCAGCCACTCGGGCCCGCCCGCCGAGCCTCAGGAGGGCGGTCGTCCTTCCGTGTCGCAGGTGGTGGAGGAACTGCTCGCCGGCTTCGTCCAGTCGGCCCGGCTGCCTCGCCGCATCGCCGAGCGCTGCCGCATGTTGCTGCTCGCGCAGCGCACGCTGTCCGGTGAGCGCCGCCGCAAGAGCGCGGCCTTCCGGCGTCACCCCCTCTTCGGCGAAGCCCTCACCGTGTTCGAGATGACGGTGGAGGCCACCGGGGAGCACCGTGAGCAGCTTGACGCGTGGAAGGCTGGCGAGGTGCCCACGCCGCGTCCCGAGGCCTCCGATAGCGAGGGCTCCGAGCCCGGTGGCCAGCGCAAGCGTCGTCGCCGCCGTCGTCGTCGTCGGTCCGGGGGAGAGGGCTCCGCCTCGGCGGGTTCTTCATCCGGCTCCGGCGCCGGCGAGGCGTGAGCCCGCGAGTCGACGCGGAGGTCCCCCGGGCGCGTATCTACGGGGGACTGGTGCTGGGCGTGGTGGCCGTCTCCTGGGCGGCGCCGCTCATCCGTTTCGCGGAGGCGCCGTCCCTGGCCATCTCCGCGTGGCGTCTCACCTTCGCCTCGGTGCCGCTGCTGGCGCTGGCGCTGCTTCGGAGTCGCTCGGAGCTGACGTCGCTCTCCACGCGGACCTGGGGCTGGCTGGTGCTGTCCGGCCTCGCGCTGGCGCTGCACTTCGCGACGTGGATTGCGTCGCTCCAGTACACCACCGTGGCCAGCTCGGTGGCGCTCGTCACCACGCAGCCCGTGTGGGTGACGTTGTTCGCGTGGCTCGCCCTGGGTGAGCGCGTGGGCCCCCGGGGAATCGCCGCCCTCGTGTTGTGTCTGGCGGGCAGTGTCCTCATCGGCGCGCGGGACTTCGCGGCCGGAGGCACGGCGCTCTGGGGGGACTTGCTCGCGGTGGCCGGCGCCGTCATGGCGGGCGTGTACTTCGTCGTGGGCCGTCGCGTGCGCGAGTCCATGTCGCTGGGCACGTACGTGGGCATCGTCTACTCCGTGGCGGCGGTGGCGCTGATGCTGGCGCACGGCTTCGTCGACTCTCCGCTGACGGGCTTCACGCCGAGCACCTGGATGGTGCTGGTGGGGCTGGCCCTGGTGCCGCAGCTCATCGGCCACTCGTTGCTCAACGCCTCCGTGCGTCACCTCTCCGCGCCCTTCGTCGCGGTGGCCTCGTTGGGCGAGCCGGTGCTGTCCACGCTGTGGGCCGTGCCGCTGCTGGGCGAGAAGCCGGACTGGGTGCAGTTGGTGGGCGGAGCCCTGGCGCTGGTGGGTGTGCTGGTGATGTCCCGGGACGAGGCCGCGCGTCAGCCTCCACCTCCGGACATGGTGCCCGCCGCGGACTGAGTCTGGCTCAGCGCTTGGGCTTGTCCTTGTCCACGGGACGCTCGGAGCGGTGCTCGTCTCCGCCCGGTGCGTCGCTGCCCGCGATGTCCGCGGTGGTGATGGCCTTGCTGCCGAAGCGCTCCGCGATTCTGTCCAGCGTCGCGTTCAGCTTCGCCGTCCGGGGCGGCGCGGCGGGGAAGAGGCCGAGCTGCGGAGGCACGTCGTCCAACTGCACGCTCACCCCGGTGAGGCGGATGGGCTTGCCCTCGTGTGAGCGCTCCATCAACTCCAGGGCGGTGCGATAGAGCGTCTGCCCGTCGTCTGTCGCCTCGCGCAGCGTGGTGCGGCGGGTGAGGAGCGTGAAGTCCGCGAGCTTCAGCTTGAGCTGCACCACGCGGCCCTTCACCCCCGCGCGTCGCAGACGTCGGGCCACGCGCAGCGCCTGCGCATGGATGTGGGGCTTGAGGGCCTCCACGCCCGCGAGGTCCTCCTCGAAGGTATCCTCGGCGCCCACGCTCTTGGCCGCGCGGTCCGGCACCACCTCGCGCATGTCGATGCCCTGCGACAGCTCCCACAGGTGCCGCCCGCTGGTGCCCAGCCGCTGCTCCAGCCACTCGACGTCCTTCGACGCCACGTCGCCAATCGTCTTCAGTCCCGAGCGCTGGAGGGACTCCTCCGTCTTCGGCCCCACGCCCCACAGGCGCGACACCGGGAGGCCCGCGAGGAAGGCCATCGTCTCCTCCGCGCGCACCTCCCGCTGCCCGTTGGGCTTGGCCAGGTCCGAGGCAATCTTCGCCACGAACTTCACCGTGGAGATGCCCGCGGACGACGGCAGCTTCAGCTCGTCCGCGATGTCCTTGCGGATGCGCCGCGCGATGTCCGAGGGCGAGCCGAACAGGCCCACCGACGCCGTGACATCCAGGAAGGCCTCGTCCAGGGACAGGGGCTCGATGAGCGGGGTGTAGCGCTCGAAGATGGCGAAGACCTGCTCGCTGGCCTCCGCATACGCGGCGAAGCGTGGCTTCACGATGAGCGCATGCGG
This sequence comes from Myxococcus sp. AM011, assembly GCF_013372595.1. Classification (NCBI taxonomy): domain Bacteria; kingdom Pseudomonadati; phylum Myxococcota; class Myxococcia; order Myxococcales; family Myxococcaceae; genus Myxococcus; species Myxococcus sp. AM011. Next base: position 14,995 of record NZ_JABXEM010000210.1, on the reverse strand, counting down.
CGCGGCCTTCACCGCGCGCGCCATGGGCATGGCGCTGCGCACGCCAAAGGGCCTGACTTCATAGGACGCGGCGACAACGACGCCTCGTTGGGCATGCCCGCCCACGATGACGGGTTTGCCCTTCAGGGCCGGGTTGTCCCGCTGCTCCACGGACGCGTAGAAGGCGTCCATGTCCACGTGGATGATGGCTCGCATGCACCAACCACTCTAACGGCTCTGTCTGACGTTGCAGGGGCTCCAAATCGGCGCGGGCGCGACCGCCGCTCGCCGTCCAGCAAGCCCATCTGCTCGGGCCCATGCCGTTCAACCGAGAAGGTCGCGAGCACCTCGAGCGCGGCGACGTCCGAGCTCGCCAGGGGCCGATTCAAGGCCTCCGGCGCGTCTTCGAGCTGTGTGAGGTTCTTCACACCGATGACGGGAATGAACCCGGGCTGTCGTGCGAGCACGCAGGCGACGGCGAGCGGTGCGGGCGACAGCTGGCGCTCGCGCGCGAAGCGCTGGAGTGAACCCACCACGTCCTCGTTCTTCTCGCGGTGCTCACCGCTGAGGCGGGGCGGATGGGCGCCGAAGTCGCCGGCGCCCGTGAGGTGCGCCATGAGGTGTTTCTGGTATGAACTGGCGGCGCCTCATGTCCCCCTATCGCCTGGTCATCTTCGACTTCGACGGCACCCTGGCTGACTCGCTGCCGTGGTTCCGGTCCGTCTTCAACGACGTGGCCGACCGCTTCGGCTTCTCCCGGCTGACGCCGACGGAGTTCGAGGCGCTGCGCGGCATGTCCGGGCGCGAGCTCATGGCGCACGCGAAGGTGCCCATGTGGCGGCTGCCCGCCATCGTCAAGCACATGCGCAAGGAGAAGCTGGCCGCCGCCGCCACCACGCCGCTGTTCCCGGGCGTGCCGGAGTTGCTCGGGGCGCTGAAGGACGCCGGAGTCACGGTGGCCATCGTCAGCTCGGACAGCGAGGTGTCGGTGCGGGCCGTGCTGGGACCTCTCGCGGCCTCGGTGGCGCACTTCGACTGTGGCGCCGCCATCTTCGGCAAGGCCGCCAAGTTCCGCCGCATGCTGAAGCGCACCCAGATTCCACCGGGCGAGGCCCTGTCGGTGGGTGACGAGATTCGCGACATCGAGGCCGCGCGAGAGGCGCGTCTTCCCTCCGCCGCGGTGGGGTGGGGCTACACGCTGCCAGAGGCGCTGGCGCGGCACTCCCCCACACACATGTTCCACTCCGTCGCGGAGCTGGGCTCGGTGCTGTTGCCCTGAGCCTGGCACCCGGGAATCGCTCGGTGCCTCGCGGCGGAGCGCTCCCGGGGGTGGGTCGGCCTTGGCCGAACGCTAGCTGCGCTGCGCGTAGTACTCGACGATGAACGGCTCGTTCACGTCGACGGGAATCTCCTCGCGCTCCGGGGTGCGCACGAAGCGCAGTCCCTCTCCGTCACCGAGCACCTGCACGTAGGCGGGCACGTTGCGCCCCTTCATCCGCTCGAAGGACTCGCGGACGATGAGCAGCTTCTGGTGGGCGGGGTGGTAGCGCACCTCGCTGCCTGGCTTGACGCGGAAGCTGGGGATGTCCGTGGCGGCGCCGTTCACCTGGAAGTAGCCGTGGCGGACGAACTGACGGGCCTGGCGGATGCTCGTGGCCAGCCCCGCGCGCAGCACCAGCGCGTCCAGGCGGCTCTCCAGCAACTGCAACAGCACCGTGCCCGTGTTGCCCGGCGAGCGGCGCGCCTCCATGAACGCGCGGCGGCACTGCTTCTCCAGCAGGCCGTAGTAGAGCTTCAGCTTCTGCTTCTCCCGCAGTCTCCGGGAGAAGTCGCTGTTGCCCATGCGCGCCGTGGCGCCGTGCTGGCCGGGCGGATAGGGGCGCCGCAGCACCGGGTCCTTGTCGGGGTCCTTCGCGGTGATTCGCGACAGAGGAATCCCCAGTCGACGGCACATCTTTCCCCTCGGTCCCAGATCACGCGCCACGTCTCGTCCCTCCGTATCCGGCTCGATGCTATCGAGCTCAGTTGATTTTGATAATCACTATCAATATCAGGATCAGTACCGTGAACCAATGCCTCGGGTCAAGCCCACAGTGCGAGCTCGGTGCGGTGGGGGCTCACGGAGGGTGACTCCCGCGTGCCGTGGGAGGGGCGGCACAGGGCCGCGTGCGGAGTGGAAGGGGACTGTCGGCGTGGCGTCTGGAGCGTGAGTCCTTGGCGCGGTGGCCGATGTGAGCGCAGCGTCCGGAGCGCGCAGGGAGCTTCAATCGGACGGCTTTCAGCCGGCGCTGGGGACGGGCAGACCCCAGGTCTTTCTTTGGCGCCTGGTGACAGGCGTGTCGACACGGCGTCTGTCTGGGTTTTAGAGGCGCCTCGCCTGGAGCCTGCCGCACTGCCACCGGACTCGAGCAATGCCTGACGCACCCCGGCGCGGACCTGGAGCGCTCCTGACCCGTGAGTCCTTGCAGCGGTCAGACAAGACACCTGTTGCTTCTCAGTCGCTAGGGGGCGAGGGCCGGTGCTGGCAAATTATGGCGCGGGTGTGTCGCATTCTGCTTCGGTGGCCTGTGTTGTGAGCCGTTGCGGGAGGGCGATAGAGTCACGTTGCCTTTTCCCCAACGGAGTCGTTCATCATGACTGTCTTCAAGCGTCTTGCCTGGGCTTGCGCCGCTGTGTCCCTCTCCGCCTGTGGTGGCGGCCTCCCCGAAGGCTCCGCGCCTCAGGACGCGCTGGACGAGCAGCAGGCCGCGCTGACCACCAGCTCCTTCGGGGGCTGTTCGTTCACCATCTCCTCGGCCATCATTCCTGGAGAGCTTCCTCCGCGCTATGCCATCACCCTGACGCGCGCCGCCTCGGGCACGTGTCCGTATGCCGCGGGCAGCGTGGAGCTGGGCCGCTCCTACAATACGCCGCACATCGCCGTGCTGGGGACGGGCGTGGGGCTGGCGACGGCCTACTCGACGAAGGGTTCCCCGAGCGGGAGCGCCAACACGCAGTGCCGGGTGAACCACATCGACGCGGCCACGCTCGCGAAGGTTCGGGACGACACCATCGTGGTGAACTTCGGCGCGGGCAATGTCCCGGTCTGCAACCTGGACAAGACGGACGCTGGCGCCACGCTGGTTGCCTACGGCACGAAGACGGGCCCGCTTCCGGGTGAGACGGGGAGCGGCAGCAACTACGTGGCCACGTATTACAACTACTTCACCAGCACCACGCCGCCCGTCTACTACGCCTACTGAAGACGGCTTCCGGCCCGCGGCGCAGCACCTCCGCGGGCCGTCGGTTTCCTTTCGAGGGCCCGCTCTTCAGGGCACTCGAAGCTCAGGGACAGTTCTTGCCGAACACGGCCGTGAAGGAAGCGCCGTTGTTGTAGACCTGGAGCTTCTTCAGCCGGTATCCCTGAGCCGACTCATTCCCATGGAGCGTCTGGTACTGGGACATGGCGGCGTCCACGTACGCATGAGTCAGGCAGCCGCTGGCGTTGTTGGCGGTGTACGCGAAGCGCGGCGGGTTGTGCGTCGGGTCGGCGACCAGGTTCTCCACGTGCATCCCCTGTCCCGCGAGCGCGGCCAGTTCCGACACCGCCTGGGCCTCGGATAGCCCATAGCGCAGGTACCGCACGTCCAGGTCATGACTGCTGAAGAGGACGGCGTAGTACTGCACGCCATTCTCCCGGTAGGGGAAGAAGTCCTCCACGCGCCAGCCCAGGTTCAGCACATACGTCTGGTAGAACGAGTCCAGGCTCGCCTGCGTCAGCCGGTGCTCGAACTGTGCCTGCTCTCCCGCGCGCAGCTTGCCGTAGGTGGTGTTGTAGCGAGCCTGCCCGGAGGAGTTGATGCGGATGCGGGTCTCCCGAGGCACGTAATTGGATTGCCGCCACAGGTCCACCTGTGTGTTGAACCCGGTGCTGTCCAGGCCCGCCTGCACGCCGAAGGCGGTGTCGGTGGAGTACTGGTAGGAGCCCGCGACGCGCAGCACGGAGTCCTGCTCGTAGAAGGTCAGCGTCTCCGGGCGGTAGCTCATGCCCCGGTAGTACTCGGGCTGCTCGGTGAAGGTCTCCCACGTGGCGCCGTGGAAGTCCGGGTAGTGGGGCATCCACAGGCGCGGATAGAAGGTGTCCTGGAAGCCGGTGTAGCAGCCGGTGGAGACCTTCTCGTAGACACCGAAAGGGTCCACCTCCACGGCCACCAGCGGCTGGGTCGGCATGGGCATGCCGATGTAGACATGCAAGTGATTGTTGGCGTGGTTGCTGGCGGGCCTGCCGTCCGCGGCGAGCGAGCCGGGCGTGAGCGTGTTGCCGGATTTGGCGATTCTCTGCCCGCTGGAGACCCACTGGCCGAGGGTGACGGGGATGGCATCCGCCTCCGTGCCCCAGGAGGGGTGATTGGGGTAGTTGTGCGCCATCAACTGGTAGCGCGCGCACTCGTCATCCCCGGTGGGACACGTCATCGCCTTGACGGCGGCCACGTCATGGGCGCGGCCGTCTCGCAGGTGCATGTAGAAACTGTAGAGCTTCTTGCCGTTGGCGCCGGTGTGCTCGATGACGATGGTGTTGCCGCCACCGCCCGGCGGGCCATCGAAGTAGATGCCGATGACCTTGCCCTCGGCGATGGACAGCACGTCGAAGCTGGAGTCCTTGTCCGCCGGCGTGTTGGCGCGGCTGATGTCGAGCCCCCGGTGGATGCCGCCGCCGTTGTAGCGCCAGCCGTGGCCTGGCCGGACCTCGGTGCCGGAGATGACCGGCGAATTCGCAGTGAAGGGCTGCCGCAGCGGCAGGGGCGCGCGGATGCCGCGCAGGAACGCTTGGGCGTCCGCCGCGACGGGGAAGGCGGTGGAGGGGCCGCGCAGGTGCGTCAGCAGCCGCCCCTGGAGATCGGTGCGCAGCGCGGAGGCGGGCAGGGCGTTGATGGCCTCGCGCCACTCCTCCAGTGCGCCTCCTGGGGCGGTGGAGAGGGACTCCGAGCCCGTGGTGTCCGGAGTCACGCAGGCGTCCGCGATGTCGCTCACCAGGACGGGCTGCTCCTGGGTCCCCTCGAAAATGGGAGGTGAGGCCTCGGGGGGACCGCCACAGGCGGAGAGGAGCACGGCGGACAGCAGGGACCAGGGGCTGCGTGGAGTCATGCCCCCCCAACGAAGCTCGCCGGCAATTCCCCTCACCTCGACGCGCGGAGTACCCCGCTGTCATTGGCGTCCTGCTCCAGGAACTGCTGGGAGTAGCGCTGTGTGTCCAGGTCCACCCAGTCCTGATAGCCCCGCATCCAGTCGCGCATCCCGGTGATGAAGCCTCGGAGCTCCTTGCTGGCATGGGGCTCCACCTGGCTGGCTTCCCGCTGGAACGCGTCAATCTCCTCGTAGACCTTCCTGGCGGTGTAGTCGATGCCCTCCTGGATGGTGTGGCCCTGGGCCGCGTGGAGGATGACCATGTTGCGGAACTGTCCGGGCTGCCGCACTTCAAGGGCCACGCTCTGGATGTCATTGGCCCAGCAGACGGCGTTGGTGGTGTGAAGCATCAGGCTCAGCACGTCGGGCCGGTGGTACTCGTCGGGAGGGACCTTCCCTGCGTTGGCGGCGTCGCTCAGGGCAAGAGAGGGAATCATTCCGCCGGTGTAGCGGCGAATCGCCTCATAGGGCCGCATCGCCAACGGCTCCTCCAGGAGCTGACACACCATCTGAAGTCCGGCGATGGAGGCCCACATCCGAATGCCCTGGGCGAAGCGATCGAAGTGCTCTGGGGAGAGCCGGCGCCGCAGTCGCTGGCAGATATCGAGGAACGCGGCTTCGCCAAAGACAGGCTTTTCGCCCGGGCGGTTGAGGTCGAGCACATCCAAGATGGCGGTGAGGTTGGGCAGGGTATCCCGGGTGATGGTCTCCACCCTGTCCACGAAGAGGTCATCCGAGATGAAGTACCAGTAGTTCATGTCCGCGATGATTTGAATCAGCTCACGGTCGGCGTGAGGATAACAACGGGCCACGAGCCCGCCGTATTTCGCCCGGGTGAGCCGCGCCAGGTACTGCTCGGTGGGGATGAGCCCCTGGCGCAGGGCCCATTGCATGGCCTCGTGCTCCACGGACTCGACGTAGGGGGAGCAGGCGCCGGCCCAGGGGAATGTGAAGGTGGGGATTCGGATGTGTTCCAACTGCGCGGTGAGATTCTCGAGCATGGTGTAGCTCCCAGGGCTCTCGGAATGAGTCCGCGCGAGTTCGTGACGTCGGGCCGGATTCGCGCGTCGCGAATGCCGTGCCTGCTCGGGGGCGCTCAGAGAGGGATGTCATGGGGATGGTAGATACGCTGGACGGCCCGCGCAACATCGTCTGTGTTCAGGGGCATTGCCGCCGGAGGTGAGAGCCATTGCGGGCCGAGGGGCTGTTCCCGCGAGCCCGCAGGCGTCTATCCTGCGGGGCATGAAGACCCTGACCGAGTACCTGTGGTTCGAGACGAAAGAGCGGCGAGAGCTGGTCCGACTCACCGACACCGTGGCCTCGCTGGTCCGCAAGAGCGGCATCAAGGAGGGGATGGTCCTGGTCTCCGCCATGCACATCACCGCGGGCGTCTTCGTCAACGATGACGAGTCCGGACTCCATGAAGACATCTGGGAGTGGCTCCAGAAGCTCGCGCCGTTCGGGCCTGACTACCGCCACCATGGCACCGGCGAAGACAACGGTGACGCTCATCTCAAATCGATGCTGGTCCACCATCAGGTCATCATCCCCATCACCACCGGGAAGCTGGACCTGGGCCCGTGGCAGCAGGTGTTCTATGCGGAGTTTGACGGACAGCGTCGCAAGCGCGTCATCGTCAAGGTGATGGGCGAATAGCACCGTTTCGGAACAACGCGGTGGGTCCTCTCGGTGACAGGCCCTTGGGGGACGGGCTCGATGCTCGCGGCGTGCTCCTCTTTCTGCTTGGATTCAACGCCCACCCCTGGGAGTCATCATGCGAATGTGTCGTCCATCGACATCTGCCGTTGCCGGTGTGTTGTGCGTCCTCTCCTCCGTGCTCTTGAGCTGCACGGGAGGAGGGACGGAGGATCCTCCCGCGCAGTTCGATGGCGTCGTCCTGGAGCAACGGGGGCAGGCGCTGGATGGCAGCAACATCACCGAGTACGCCGCATCGTGTCGCGCGGAGCTGGGGCGACTGACGGACGCCACGTTCAACTGCCGGGACGGGACGCTGCTGCACACCACGAACACGCCCGACGGCGCGACCTGTGACAATCCGGTGTGGCTCAACCTCGGCGGGAAGTACTGTGTCGACAACGCGCGCCTGTTGAAGCTGAAGACGAGCAATCCGGACACCGAGGCGCGGGTCATCTGTCGCCGCTACAAGGCGGGGCCGGACACGTCGGAGAGCTTTCAAGACGTCGCCATCGTCGTCGCCAACAAGACGTCGGGGGCCACGTGCTACTTCCAGGCGCTGAGTGGCTCGGGCCCGGATCTCAATGGCAAGAACGTGCCCAACCCGATGGCGGACCCGGCTTCCACGGATGCGGCGGAGCGCGCCGCGGCCACCGCGGCCAAGACGTACTACATCAGCCCCAAAGGGCTTCGGGACAGCTCCTCCCTGCACTGCTCGAAGTGCCATGACAGTGACCCCTGGATGCACTCGCCCTACATCGACCAGGTGGCGGCGAGCGCGGATGGGCTGCCCACGGGCTTCAAGAAGGGGAAGTACAAGCTCGTCGAAGAGGCCTATCTCACGAACGGAGGGAGTGGCTGGCCCAAGCCGGAGACGGTCACCACGGCGCGGGTCAAGGATGGTGCTGGGGATGTCCGCAATCAGGAGTGCACCGCCTGTCACCGCATTGGAACGAAGAACACGTGCGCGGATTGGTTCCCCAAGTCCGTCGACAAGAAGCCCATTCCCTCGCGCAACGCCGCGAATGGTGTGTGGCCGAAGAGCCACTGGATGCCTGAAGTCCTTCCCGCGACGAAGGCGGAGTTCCACACGCTCTATGACAATCACATCAAGGCGCTTGAGTGCTGCTGCTCTTCGCCGTGGAAGCTGGGCTGCTCCACCTTCACGGACCTGACGGACCTGACGAAGAAGCGCCAGGGAACGGGCGCGGCGGGGTTCATGCCCGGGGCGGAGAAGTGCGTGGATGGAACGACGGGAGTGGTGGCGCTCGGAGTCAGCATCGCGCCCATCGTCGTCGCCGCGCGAGGCTCTTCGGAGAGCTCCTGCACGTCACCCTTCACCGCGCCGCTCTGTGCCAGCTTCTCCATCGAACGCACGGACCTGGAGGGCAACACCACCACGCTCACGGAGGGGCCGAACGGGTCCCCGTTGATGGCGTGCGCCAATCATCCCCAGTCGCCCTATCCCGGGCCTCACGAGTCGCTCCTCGATGTGGAGCCGGGGGACCTGGTGAAGCTCAGCACTCCGCAGCGCTATGCCTATGCGGACAACCATGACCTGCTCGAGTTCGTCGGGTGGCAGGTCTCGGAGAGCTGCCCCTGTGTCGATGGCGGCAGCACCACTTGTCAGTTCCGCACGCGCGGCAGCCGCCACTGGTTTGGGACGGATGCCGAACTGCCGGAGGTGACGTACGAGGGCGATCCGGAGAGCTTCCATTGTCAGGCGCTCTATCAGCGCACGAGCGTCTGTCAGCCTCCCGACGCGGGCGTGGATGCCGGCACGGATGCGGGCGTGGATGCCGGATACGACGGAGGGCCGAGTGACGCTGGCTTCGACGGCGGTGTGCGCGACGCGGGGTTCGATGCGGGAGTCTTTGACGCGGGCGTCGCCGACGCGGGAGTCTTTGACGCGGGAGTCTTCGACGCGGGAGTCTTCGACGCGGGAGTCTTCGACGCGGGAGTCTTCGACGCGGGAGTCTTCGACGCAGGAGTCTTCGACGCGGGAGTCTTCGACGCAGGAGTCTTCGACGCAGGAGTCTTCGACGCGGGAGTCGCTGATGCAGGCTGCACCGACGCGGGAGTCTCCGACGCGGGAGTCGCTGATGCGGGCTGCGCCGACGCGGGAGTCGCTGACGCAGGAGTCTCCGACGCGGGAATCGCCGACGCGGGAGTGAAGCGGTGTGATGGCGGAGTGAGTGTCCTCGCTCCGTTTGGCGTGGGCGGCCCCATCCCCGCCGAGGATTGCCAGACTACCGCGGAGGAGGTGCCCTCGGGGCCCGAGGAGCCTTGACCCAGGGAGGGTCTGAATGACCGCACGGGCCGGTGCCCTCTGGGGTTGCACCGGCCCGTTTGTCCTTGGGCCTCCAGGGATTTTCCTTCCCTGACGTGTGGCTTCAGACAAGTGGGCGTGGGTTGATCTGGGCCAGGGCGATGCTTGGCGCTACATTGGGCGGCCCATGGATTCCGTACCCGCCAAGCCCTTTGGCCGCTATTCGTTGGTGTCAAGGTTGGGCAAGGGAGGCATGGCCGAGGCATGGCGTGCCCAATTGGTGGGAGAGGCCGGCGTGACGAAGCCGGTGCTCATCAAGAAGGTCCTGCCGGAGTACGCGCAGGACGAGCGCTTCATCCAGATGTTCATCAGCGAGGCCCGTATCTCCGCTTCGTTGTCACACGGCAACATCGCCCAGGTCTTCGACTTCGGCCGGTCGGAGGGCGAGCATTTCCTGGCGATGGAGCTGGTCGACGGCCCCCCGCTCCATCGCATCATCAAGCGTGCGCTCCAGCATGGCCTGAGCGCCGTGCCGGTGGCGCAGGCCGTCTTCATCGCCATGGAGATCTGCCGGGGACTGCACTACGCGCACACGCGCAAGGACAGCCGGGGCGTTCCGCTAGGCATCGTCCATCGCGACATCTCTCCGGAGAACGTCCTCGTCAGCTACGAAGGGCAGGTCAAGATCGTCGACTTTGGCATCGCCAAGGCGCGCGAACTGCGAGGGTTCAGCACCGAGCCCGGTGTGGTGAAGGGCAAGTACCTCTTCTTCTCGCCGGAGCAGGCGAGGGGAGAGGAAGTCGACGCGCGCACGGATGTATGGGCGGCCGGCGTGGTGCTCTACCAGATGCTGTGCGGACGTCTGCCTTTGCAAGGGCCCCAATATGTGGTGATGCACCAGTTACAAGAGGGACGCTTCCCGTCGCCGCGAACGCTACGTCCCGAGTTGCCTGGGGAACTGGAAGACATCATCCAGAAGGCGTTGGCGGTGAGGAAGGAAGTGCGCTTCGAGTCCGCTCATGCCTTCGCGGAGGCGCTCTCAGGATTTCTCTACGCGACCACGCCCCGGTTCTCTCCCATGTCGGTGGCGTGGTTCATCCAGACGCTGTTCACCATGGAGCTGCGTGAAGAGGGACGCGAGCCCCAGGTGCCAACGCCCTTCCGGGAGGATCTGGCGCGTGCCGCCGAGACGCGCTCCGTTGCCACGCTGCATGAGGTTCCGGTGGTGACGCAGATTTCGACCCGCCGGTGGACGTCGTATCGTCAGGGCCTTGGTGTGGGGCTCGGGGCGGCGCTCCTGTTCGTCGCTGGGCTGGGCGTCGTGACGTGGGGACTGCTCGGGAAGTCGGGCTCCACGGCGCCGGCCCCCGTCACGAAAGTGGAACAGGTTGCCGCTGCCCGGGCGTCGCCCAATGCGATGTCGGAGGGGCCCGGCCAGAAACCTTCTATTGAAACGAAGGAGGCCCAAGCGCCGACTGCTCGTCCGTCAACCGGGGGCGTTCCGGCGGTCACAGTCCCGACGCCTTCTTCCTCGGAGACGAAGGTGGCGCAGGGGCTGGTGGTCCCTTCGTCACCAGAGGTCATTCCGGTGGCCTCTGGCCCGCAGCCGCCAGAGGAGACGAAAGTTCCGACCGACTCTCCGCCATCCGTGGATGCTCCGGCGGCCGTGGGCCAGTCGGCTCCTTCCGAGAAGGATGTGCCCACCCCTCGAAAGAGTCTGGTGGACGCGCCTTCGACGACCGGCTCCGTCGACCCACTCAAACGAAGTGTCGCGACCTCGGTTCCGCGTCCTCTTCCTGGAGGGGCTGCCAGTGGAGTCAAGCCGCTCTCTCTCGAGGAGGAGTATGCCGCGTACATGAAGGCGGGACGGTCCGCGGAGGAGGCGGGGCGCAACAGGAGCGCGATCACCAGCTACCGGAAAGCGCTCGCGCTCAAGTCCAACGCGCACGCCCCGAAGCGGGAGCTGGGGCTCCTGCTGGTGAGCAGCTTCGAGTCCGAGGCGTCCCTGCGTGAAGGCGTCCGCCTTCTCCAGGACGTCGTTCGAATGGACGGCTCCGATTCTCGTGCCTGGTTGTCGCTGGGGATGGCCCACGAATCCCTGAAGCAATACAGCCAATCCGAGGAGGCCCTCAAGCGGTACCTCCTGCTGGTCCCCACGGGCGGAACCGCGAATGCGGCTCGGGCGATGCTCAAGTCGATGGGGAAATAACCCGTCCCGTCAGCTCGCCGGGCTCTCGCCCTCGCCTCGCGGCAACTGCAATCCCAGCCGCTCCAATTCCGCGCGGAGCTCCGGGGGCAGGGGGCTCGTCACGTGCATCGGCTTCTTCGTCTCCGGATGCGTCAGCCCGAGCGCCCGCGCATGCAGGAAGAAGCGCCCCAGCTCTGGCGCCTCGCGCCCGCCGTAGAGCGTGTCTCCGACGATGGGCGCTCCAATGCCCGCCATGTGCGCGCGCACCTGATGCAACACCCCCGTGAGGATGCGCACCTCCACCAGGCTGTGCTCCCCCGCGCGCCCCAGCACCCGGAAGCGCGACACCGCCTCGCGCGCGTCCTCGGCGCCGTGCGGCGCGGGCTCCACCCGGTCCGGGTGCCGCGGGTGATGGCGCAGCGGCAGCTCGATGTCGCCCTCGTCCACCAACGGCCCCGTCACCAGCGCCAGGTAGCGCTTGTCCACCGCCCGCTCACCGAACGCCGCACGGACCGCGTCCCACGCCGTTCTCGAGCGCGCGGCCAGCACCACGCCCGACGTCTCCACGTCCAGCCGGTGGCACAGTCCACCCTCACGCGGGTCCACGGAGGCCTGCGCGCACTCGGGGTAGCGCGCCACCAGCGCGTTGGCCACCGTGCCCGTCTCTCCCGACTGGAGCGGATGCGAGGCCCGGCCCGCGGGCTTGTCCACGAACACCAGCGCCGCGTCCTCGTGCAAGACGACGAGCGGGAAATCCTCGTCCGGCACCGCCTCGCGCGTCTCCTCCTCCACCACCACGGAGATCTGCTGCCCCGCCACGAGCGTCAGGCCCTTCTTCGCCGCCCGGTGGTTCACCTTCACCGCGCCCGCATCGAAGAGCCGCTTGAGGCGCGCGCGCGACAGGCCCAGTGCCTCGCCCACGAAGAGGTCCACCCGCTGGCCCGCCTTGTCGGCGTCCACGGTGAAGGTGTGCAGCTTGGAGGGATTCACTCGGAAAGAGCCTCGTAGACTTCCTCGGCCGTCTGGAACCGGTCGTCCGGCTCCTTGCGGATGAGGCGGTGGGCCACGCGTGCGAACTGCGGGTCCCCATGAAGGTTCAACGCCAGCACCGGCGGAGGCTCCGTCTCCAACACCTGCCGCCACAGCTCGTGCGGCGTCTTCGCATCGAAGGGGGGCCGCCCGCTGAGCAGCTCATAGAGGATGACGCCCAGACTGTACAGGTCCGAGCGCCCATCCAACGGCTCCCCGAGAATCTGCTCGGGCGCCATGTAGCGGTACGTACCGACCAGCTTCCCCGCCTCCGTGATGGCCACGTCGTCCGCGAGGAACTTGGCCAGCCCGAAGTCCATCAGCCGCACCTGCCGGTCCTCGTCCACCATGACGTTGGACGGCTTGAGGTCGCGGTGCACCAACCCATGCCCGTGGATGTAGGCCAGCGCTTCACACAACTGGAGCATGGTGTCCTTCAACCGCCCCATGCGCTCCGGACGGTTGAGCTCCTCCTCGCGCGGCGCCCGGCCGTCGTCCACCAGCTTGCGAGGCGAGGGCAGGGGCGCATCGAACCCCTCCAGCGAGTCGTCCGAGCTGGAGCCCGAGCCCATCTCGTCGTCGCCCTCTGCCGCGCCATAGGACTCCAGGTCCTCGCTGGGCGGCTCCTCGTTGAAGGCGTTCATGCTGAACAGCCCCTCCGTGGCGGAGCGGGAATCCCCCAGCGCGTCCGCGTTGGAGATGCTGTCACTGCCAGGGCCGAAGTCCTCGTCCGCCGTGCGCCGCACCGTCAGCAGGCTGCGCGGCGTGTTGACGCTGATGGGCGACAGCAGGTCGTCACCCCGGATGTCCAGGTAGTGGCGCAGCGTGAGCCCTTCAATCAGCTCCATGGCCAGGTAGGGCCAGCCCTGGTGGACTCCGGCCTCGAAGACCTTCACCACGTTGGGGTGGGACAGGTCCGCCAGCGTCTCGAACTCGCGCGCGAGCCGTCGCGCCGCGCGCTCGTCCAGCGCGGGGCCGGCGGAGAGCAGCTTGAGCGCGACTTCGTCGTTGCTGCGGCGGTCCAGGGCCCGGTACACGGTGCCTGCCCCGCCGCTGCCGAGCGTCTCCAGGACGCGGTAGGGACCGATGACCTTCGGGGGCATGCGTGGCGCGGATCCTACGAACCCCGTCGCGTCACGGTCAAACTCGATGATGCCTGGTTGCATGGTCCGGGGCAGGACACTCGCGCGGGCATTTCACTTTTCCAGGGAAAACTGGGAGAACCTTCATCAAATGCAAGTCGGGAAGTATCAACTCGTCCGGAAGCTTGCCACGGGGGGCATGGCGGAGGTCTACCTCGCCAAGGCCGCGGGCCCCATGGGCTTCGAGAAGACGCTCGTGCTGAAGCGGATCCTTCCGCACCTGGCGGAAGACCCGGCGTTCGTGGAGATGTTCCTGGGGGAGGCGCGGCTGGCCGCGCAACTGGAGCACCCGAACATCGTCCAGATTTTCGACTTCGGCGAGGCGGACGGCAGCTACTTCCTGGCGATGGAGTTCATCGACGGGCCCACGTTGCGGCGGCTGGTGAAGCGCGCGGCGGAGCAGCCGTTGCCGCCGATGATGTGCGCGAAGCTGGTGTCGCTCGCGGCGGAGGGCCTGGCCTTCGCCCACGACTTCTGTGACGCGACGACGGGGGAGCCTTTGGGGCTCATCCACCGCGACGTGAGTCCGGACAACATCCTGGTGTCGCGGCAGGGCGCGGTGAAGGTGGTGGACTTCGGGGTGGCGAAGGTCGCCGGGCAGGGGCACCGCACGCAGACGGGCGTGGCGAAGGGGAAGGTCTCGTACATGCCCCCGGAGCAACTGCGGACGAAGCCGCTGGACAAGCGGGTGGATGTCTACGCGCTGGGGGTGGTGCTGTACGAGCTGCTGACGGGGAGGCGTCCGTTCGACGCGACGACCGAGGCGAGCACGATGCAGGCCATCCTGTTCGAGCCGTTCATCCCGGCGGTGGAGCGCAGGCCGGACCTGCCGGTGGCGCTCCAGAAGGTCCTCGACCTGGCGCTGGCGAAGGAGCGCGACGCGCGCTACCCGGACTGCCGCGCGCTGCAGATGGACCTGGAGCGCTTCCTGCTGACGTCAGGCGAGTCCGTGGGGGCGTACCAGCTCTCGCAGTTCGTGGCGAAGCTGGGGGCGGAGGGTGTGTCGGGGCCGGTGGTGCCTTCGCCGGGACTGATGGCGGGTGCGACGCCGGTGAAGCCTGGGAGCATGCCGAAGTCCATGGCGTCGCCCCCGCCTCCGCCCGTGGACTCGACGTCGCCCACGACGCCGATGCCGCTCTCGATGCGCGGGGTGGTGGACGAGGTGCGTCCGCGGGCTCCGGCGAATGAAGGAAGCAAGGGCGCGGAGACCCCGGAGGGTGCGGCGAAGGCGGCCGGGGCTCGGCGAAAGCCCGCGGCCCGAGCGGTGGCGGCTTCGCAGGAGGGCGTGGCGGCGGAGGCGCGCGGCACGGGTGGGGAGTGGAACCCATCGCGCATCGCTGGCGTGCAGGCGCCCGAGGGGCCGTCACGGGAGTCCGAGCGGGACGCGGAGGAGCGTGTCCCGACGAATGGGGGTGCGTCTGACGAGGACGCCATCGCCACGGGGGCGCAGGTGCGTGCTCCGAAGGCGCGCCAGGTGTCGGCGGGGCTCCTCGCGGCGCTCGTGGGAGCGGCGGTGTTGGGGGTGGGTGG
>NZ_JABXEM010000020.1:0-66754 GCF_013372595.1 Myxococcus sp. AM011 | reverse complement strand
GGTCTCCACGCTGCCCCTCGGCCGCCCCATCTCCAACACCCAGGCCTACGTGGTGGACGCCTCGCTGCGGCCCGTGCCCGTGGGCGTCCCGGGCGAGCTGCTCATCGGTGGTGAGGCCCTGGCCCTCGGCTACCTGGGCCGTCCCGAGCTGACGGCGGAGCGCTTCGTCCCGGATGACTTCAGCGTCGCGCCCGGTGCCCGCCTCTACCGCACCGGTGACAAGGTGCGCTGGCAGGCCGATGGGACGCTGGAGTTCCTCGGCCGCTTCGACTCGCAGGTGAAGCTGCGCGGCTTCCGCATCGAGCCAGGAGAGGTGGAGGCCGCACTGCTCACGCACCTCGAGGTGCGAGAGGCCGTCGTCATCGCCCGCGAGGACTCCCCGGGCAACAAGCAACTGGTGGCGTACCTGGTCCCGAGCGCGAGCGGGCCCCTGGACCTGAATGCGCTGCGCGCGCTCCTGAAGGCGAAGCTGCCCGAGTACATGGTGCCCTCGGCCTTCGTCTCGCTGGAGCAGCTCCCGCTGACGGCCAACGGCAAGCTGGACCGCCGGGCCCTGCCCGCTCCGGAGGCATCACCCCTGGAGTCCGAGCACGCCTTCGTCCCGCCTCGGGACGCGCTCGAGCTGGAGGTGGCCCGCACCTTCGAGGACGTGCTGGGCCTGCGTCCGATCGGCGCCCGCGGCCACTTCTTCGAGCTGGGCGGTCACTCGCTGATGGCCGTGCGCCTGCTCGCGGTGCTGGCCGAGCGAACCCGCCGACGCCTGCCGCTGAGCGTCCTCTTCCAGGCCCCCACGGTGGAGCGGCTCGCCGCCGCGCTGCGGACCGAGGCGGGCCCGTGGTCGCCGCTCGTGGCAATCCAGCGCAAGGGCTCGCGCCTCCCCTTCTTCTGCGTCCATCCGGTGGGCGGCAACGTGCTCGCCTACGCGGAGCTGGCGCGGCGGCTGGGCCCGGATCAGCCCTTCTACGGGCTGCAGTCGCAGGGCCTCGACGGCGCCCAGCCTCCACTGGAGTCGGTGGAGGAGATGGCCGCCTGCTACCTCGAGGCCATCCGCGCCGTGCAGCCCCGCGGGCCGTACCTGCTCGGCGGTTGGTCCATGGGCGGTGTGGTGGCCTTCGAGATGGCCCGGCAGCTCCAGGGGCGTGGCGAGCGGGTGGAGGTCCTGGCGCTCATCGACCCCAGCCCCGCGCGCACCGCCCGGGACGTGTCCGACGAGGTCGCGGTTCCCGACACCGTGGCGCTCTTCGCGAGGGACCTGGGCCGGCTCACGGGCCTCCAGCTTCCCGACCTGCCCGCGGACGCCGGGCCGGAAGAGCTGCTCCGGGCCGTCCTCGAGGAGGGCCGGAAGAGCGGTGTCCTCATCCCCGAGGCCGGACTGCCCGAGCTGCGCGCGTTGCTCCAGGTGTTCGCCGCCAACATGAGAGCCACGCGCCGGTACTCCCCGCGCGGCATCGACGGGCAGCTCGCGATGCTGCGCGCGGCGGACTCGGGCGACGTCTCCACCCCGGGGCGAGACCGCGGCTGGGGAGACAAGGCCACCCAGGGCGTGGAACTCCAGGAAGTGCCGGGAGACCACTACAGCCTGCTCCAGCCGCCCCATGTCGAGGTGCTCGCGGAGCGGCTGAGAGAGCTGCTCGACCGCGCCAGGCCAGCCGGCCAGACACGCAAGGGTTGGCGTCGATAGGGCTTACGACGCACCGCACCACCCCCGCCTGGTCCACTTCCAGGCGCTCGCCGCATCGCGCGGCGGCAGGAATCGAAAGCCCGCTCGCCTGTTCCGACCGCCGGGTAATAGTTCCCGACTTTTTGCTTGCTTGACCCTGGCGGTGGCATCCCGCAGAACGCGGCATCCCATGGCCCTGGAAAGGACCTGTCCAATGAAACGGTTGTTCCTGATTGCCACCCTTGTCGGCGCGGCCCCCGCCCTGGCCGACGAAGGCATGTGGACGTACAACAACTTCCCGTCCGCGAAGGTGAAGGAGAAGTACGGCTTCGAGCCCACGCAGGAGTGGCTCGACAAGGCCCGGCTCTCCTCCGCGCGCCTCGCCGGCGGCTGTTCCGCCAGCTTCGTGTCCCCCAACGGCCTGGTGATGACCAATCACCACTGCGCCCGCGGCTGTATCGAGCAGCTCTCCGGCGCGAAGAAGGACTACATCGCCAACGGCTTCTACGCGAAGTCCGAAGCCGAGGAGACGCAGTGCCCGGCGATGGAGATCAACCAGCTGGAGCAGATCTCCGACGTCACCGAGGCGCTGAACAAGGCGACCGCGGGCCTGACTGGCAAGCCGTACAGCGACACCCTGAAGGCGAAGATGGCCGAGATGGAGCAGGCCTGCTCCGCCGGCGACGCCAAGGTGCGCTGTGACGTCGTCACCCTGTACCAGGGTGGCAAGTACAACCTCTACAAGTACCGCCGCTTCCAGGACGTGCGCCTGGTGATGGCCCCCGAGCACGCCATCGCCTTCTTCGGTGGTGACCCGGACAACTTCGAGTTCCCCCGGTGGGACCTCGACGTGACGTTCCTGCGCGTCTACCAGGACGGCAAGCCGGCCAAGACGGAGAACTTCTTCAAGTGGTCGGAGAAGAGCGCCAAGGAGGGTGACCTCACCTTCGTGTCCGGCCACCCCGGCCGCACCTCGCGCGGGCTCACCATCGCGGAGCTGGAGTACCAGCGCGACGTGGCCATGCCGAAGATGCTCTTCACGATGTCCGAGCTGCGCGGCATGGTGACCGAGTTCCAGAAGCGCGGCCCCGAGCAGAAGCGCATCTCCAACAACCTGCTCTTCGGCGTGGAGAACGGCCTGAAGGCCACCAAGGGCCGCCTGGAGGCGCTCCAGGACAAGAAGTTCTTCGCCCAGAAGGTCGCCGCCGAGCAGGAGCTGCGCAAGAAGGTCGACGCGAACCCGGAGACGAAGAAGAAGTACGGCGCCGCGTGGGATGAGATCGCCAAGGCGCAGGGCCAGCTCGTCAACATCCGCAAGGACCTGGCCTTCGTCGAGCAGGGCAGCGGCCTGTCCTCCAGCCTGTACGGCATCGCGAAGACGCTGGTGCGCGCCTCCGAGGAGCTCCCCAAGGAGAACGGCCAGCGCCTGCGTGAGTTCAACCAGGCCAACCTGCCGGCCCTCCAGGCCCAGCTGCTCAGCCCGGCCCCCATCTACGCGGACCTGGAGATCCTCCGCCTGACGTTCGGCCTGACGAAGATGCGCGAGGAGCTCGGCTCCAACCACCCGTTCGTCAAGAAGGTCCTGGGCAAGGAGTCCCCCGAGAAGATGGCGGCCCGGCTGGTGAAGGGCTCCAAGCTCTGCGTCCTCAAGGACGTGAAGGGCTCCAAGATGTGTGACGTGGCCGTGCGCAAGAGCCTCCTCGACGGCGGCAAGGCGGCCATCGCCGCGTCCAAGGACCCGATGATCCAGCTCGCCCTCGCGCTCGACGCGGATGGCCGCGCGGTCCGCAAGAACTACGAGGAGAACATCGACGCGGTCATCAAGAAGAACGCGGAGCTGGTCGCCAAGGCGAAGTTCGAGGCCTATGGCACCAACCAGTACCCGGACGCGACGTTCAGCCTGCGCCTGTCCTACGGCTCGGTGAAGGGCTACATGGAGGACGGCAAGAAGGTGGACCCCGTCACCCAGATGGCTGGCACGTTCGAGCACGCCACGGGCGAGGATCCCTTCGCCCTTCCGCCGTCCTGGCTGAAGTCGGAGAAGCTGCTCGACGGCGCCACGGCGATGAACATGGTCACCACCAACGACATCATCGGCGGCAACTCCGGCTCGCCGATGATCAACAAGGACGCTGAGATTGTCGGCCTGGTGTTCGACGGCAACATCCAGTCCCTGGGCGGTGAGTACGGCTTCGACGAGTCCGTCAACCGCACCGTGGCCGTGCACAGCGACGCCATCATCGAGTCGCTGAAGAAGATCTACGGCGCCAACCGGGTGCTCGAGGAGCTCCGCCCGGGCAGCACCCAGATTCCCTCGGTCCCCACCAAGCCGGCCGGGTGATTCACCCTCGCTGACGGGGCCCGGGCTTCGAAACCCGGACCCCTGATGCACGAAGAGGCTGCCTGGGCACGTTCGCCAGGCAGCCTCTTTTCGTTTCCGCCCTGCCACCCTGCTCCGGCCTCACTCCCACTCGATGGTGGCCGGGGGCTTGGAGGACACGTCGTAGGCGACGCGGTTGATGCCGCGCACCTCGTTGGTGATGCGCGTGGAGATGCGCTCCAGCACGGGGTACGGCAGCCGCGCCCAGTCCGCCGTCATGCCGTCCACGCTGGTGACGGCGCGCAGCACGCAGGTGGACTCGTAGGTGCGCTCGTCGCCCATGACGCCCACGCTCTGCACGGGCAGCAGCACGGCGAAGGCCTGCCACAGCTCCTTGTAGAGCCCCGCGGCGCGAATCTCCTCCTGGACGATGGCGTCCGCGCGCCGCACCAGCTCCAGGCGGGCCTCCGTGACTTCGCCGAGCACGCGGATGGCCAGGCCCGGACCGGGGAACGGCTGACGGTTCACCATCTCCTCGGGCAGCCCCAGCTCGCGGCCGAGCGCGCGGACCTCGTCCTTGAACAGCTCGCGCAGCGGCTCCACCAGCTTGAGCTTCATCGTCTCCGGCAGGCCGCCCACGTTGTGGTGGCTTTTGATGGTGACGGAGGGGCCCTTGTACGAGACGGACTCGATGACGTCCGGGTACAGCGTGCCCTGCGCGAGGAATTCGGCGTCCTGGATGTCGCGCGAGGCCTCCTCGAACACGGCGATGAACTCGCGGCCGATGATCTTCCGCTTCTTCTCCGGGTCCGTCACGCCGGCCAGCGCGTCCAGGAACCGCGAGCGCGCGTCCACCGTCTTCAGCGGGACGTGGAAGCGGTCCACGAAGAGCGCCTCCACCTGGGCGCGCTCGCCCTGCCGCAGCACCCCGTTGTCCACGAAGATGCACTGGAGCCGGGGGCCGATGGCGCGGTGGAGCAACAGCGCCGCCACGGAGCTGTCCACGCCGCCCGACAGCGCGCAGATGACCCGGCCCTCTTCACCCACCTGCTTGCGGATGGTGGCCACGGCCTCGTCGATGAAGCCCTTCATCGTCCACGAGCCGCTCACCTTGCAGTCGTTGAAGAGGAAGGCGCGCAGCATGGCCTTGCCCTGCGGGGTGTGGACGACCTCGGGGTGGAACTGGAGGCCGTAGAAGGGCTTGCTCTGGTGGGCCGCCGCCGCGAAGGGCGAATTGCCACTGCGGCCAATCGCCTCGAAACCGGGCGGAAGCTCCTCCACCCGGTCCCCGTGGCTCATCCACACCTGGACCCGGTCTCCAATTCGGAACTCCGAGAAAGGCCCGCGCGGCGAGAGGACCTCCACCTCCGCGTTGCCGAACTCCCGGTGGGCGCCCCGGTCGATGCGCCCGCCCAGGAGCTTGGCGGTGAGCTGGAGGCCGTAGCAGATGCCCAGGACGGGGACTCCCGCCTCGAAGACGAAGGGGTCGCACCGGGGGGAACCAGGCGCTTCCACGGACGCCGGGCCACCCGAGAGGATGATTCCCCGGGGGGCGTACCGGCGGATGTCCTCCGCGGGGAGGTCCGGGCGGTGGATTTCGCAATAAACGCCCAGTTCGCGCACCCTCCGGGCGATGAGCTGGGTGTACTGACTCCCGAAATCGAGGATCAGGATCTTCTCGGCGTGCAGGTCCACCGGAGGTTCTCCAAGGGGGCGTCGTTGACGGCTGGGGGCCCTTATCGCTACAAACTTCCGGAAAGCAACGCCCAAGTCCCCTCAATTGTTCGAGGTCCGGATGCTCCGCCGCCTGTCCGCTTCCACTGCTGCGACCCTCTTGTTCCTCTCCGCCTCTGGATGCGTGAAGGAAATCTCCTCCGACGAGCGACTGGACCGCGAGACCCAGAACCTGGCTGTCAAAGACACGCCAGGGGTCTCCGAGCTCCAGAAGCTCACCTGTGACGACACCACCGACGCGCTGGGCAAGGCCCGCAACGTCAACCGCCCCGAGACTGACCGCCTCGTCGACTACATCGAGCTGTACTCCTCGCTGCGCAAGCGGACCACGACGTTCGAGGATGCGATGAACCGCAACCCGGACCTGAGCTACCGCGAGGGCAGCCAGCAGATCGTCAACGCGAAGGACACCTGCATCCAGCAGACGGCCGACGTGAAGGTCGAGTTCGAGACCTACATGCGCGAGCTGGTGGAGGTCCCCACCGTGCAGGAGATCAAGGGCGGCAACGCCGTCACCATCGCCCGGCTCGACTTCAACACCCTGCGCCAGGCGATTGAGACGCTGGAGCCCGACGACAAGGACTCCCTGCTCGGTCGCGTGGCCAACGCGGAGAAGAAGATCTCCGCCGCGTCGCCGCCTCCCGAGGACACGAGCGCCGGTGGCCGCAAGCCCCGGAAGTAGCCGCCGTCCCGGCTGACCGACGCCGGAAACGAAGGAGGGCCCCGCCTCGAGTGGCGTGGGCCCTCTTTTCGTTCCACCCGGGAGCCGCCCGCGCGCCTACTCCACGCGGTAGTTGGGGGCTTCCTCGGTGATGATGACGTCGTGGACGTGGCTCTCCTTGAGCCCCGCCGAGGTGATGCGCACGAAGGTCGCGTTCTTGCGCAGGTCGTCGATGGTGCCGCAGCCCACGTAGCCCATGCCGCTGCGGATGCCGCCCAGCATCTGGTGGACGTTCATCCCGAGCGTGCCCTTGTACGGCACCCTGCCTTCGATTCCCTCGGGAACGAGCTTCACCGCGTCCACGTCCGACTGGAAGTAGCGGTCCTTGGCGCCCTGCTTCATCGCCCCCAGGCTGCCCATGCCCCGGTAGCTCTTGTAGCTGCGGCCCTGGTACAGGATGACGTCTCCAGGGGCCTCCTCGGTGCCGGCGAAGAGCGAGCCGATCATCACCGTGCTGGCTCCGGCCGCGAGCGCCTTGACGATGTCGCCCGAGTACTTGATGCCGCCATCCGAGATGATGGGGATGTCGTGCTTGTCCGCCTCGCGGCAGCAGTCATCCACCGCGGTGACTTGCGGCACGCCCACGCCGGCGACGACGCGGGTGGTGCAGATGGAACCGGGGCCGATGCCCACCTTCACCGCGTCCACGCCCGCCATGATGAGCGCGCGGGTGGCCTCGGCGGTGGCGACGTTGCCGGCGATCAGCTCGAAGCCCTTGAAGTTCTTGCGGGTGTCGCGCACGCCGTCCACCACGCCCTTGGAGTGGCCATGCGCGGTGTCGACGACGATGACGTCCACGCCCGCCTTCACCAGCGCGTCGATGCGCGCCTCGCGGTCCGCGGACACGCCCACGGCGGCGGCGCACAGGAGCCGGCCCTTGCCGTCCTTGGCCGCGTTCGGGTTCGTCCTGCGCTTTTCGATGTCCTTGATGGTGATGAGGCCGCGCAGCTCGAAGTCGTCGTTGACGATGAGCAGCTTCTCGATGCGGTGCTCGTGCAGGAGCTTCTGCGCGTCCGCCTGGATGATGCCCTCGCGGCCAGTGACGAGCTTGCGCGTCATCACCGCTTCGACCTTCTGCGTGAGGTTGGTCTCGAAGCGCACGTCGCGGCTGGTGACGATGCCGACGAGGCGCCGGCCCTTCACCACCGGGATGCCCGACACGCCGTGGTGCCGCATCAGCTCGATGGCGCGGCCCAGCGGGGCCTCGGGGTCGATGGTGACGGGGTCCACCACCATTCCACTTTCGAACTTCTTGACCTTGGTCACCTCGAGCGCCTGCTGCTCGGGGGTCATGTTCTTGTGGATGACACCGATGCCGCCCTCTTGCGCCATGGCGATGGCGGTGCGCGACTCCGTCACCGTGTCCATCGCCGCCGACAAGAGCGGGATGTTCAGGCGAAGGTTGCGCGTGAGGCGGGTCGACAGGTCCGCATCCTTGGGGACGACCGAACTTTCGGCGGGCACCAGGAGGACGTCATCGAAGGTGAGTGCGAGCCGGATCTCGGGGTTCAACATGGGCGGCGCTCCCGGGGCGAAGGGCCCACGAGGCACCAGCGCCCCGAGGGTGCGGTTCCATACGAGGTACGTTCTCGCCACGCAACCTGGAAGGGTGGACTTTTTGACGCCCGTTCACTCGCACTTCAAGCGATAATCCACCCCAGGCTTTTCACTCACGTCTCAGGAACCGGGCTTTGACGGAATCGAATCAGGCGGCGGTCGGGTTGGTCGTGAAGCTGCCATTCGCGACGCCGGAGGAGTTCCTGGCGAAGTATGGCGGCAATGTCACCCGAGGTGGCATCTACCTGCGCGCGCGCGCGGTGAAGCCACCGGGGACGGCCGTCACGCTCGACCTGCGGCTGGCGAGCGGCGAGCGCCTCATCCACGCGCAGGCCGTGGTCCACTTCGTCACCGGACAGGGAGGCCAGGGCGTGGCGGGCATGGGCCTGCGCTTCCTGGGGTTGGACCCGCAGACGCGCCGCTTCCTCGACTCGGCGGTCGCCGCCCTGCCCCACGCCCAGTCGGACGTGCCCCCGGTCCCCACCGGCGTGGGCCCCGCGGACTACACCGTCCCACCTCCGCCACAGCAGGCGAACCCCCAGGTCGTCGCCGCCCAGGCGGCTCCCCCTCCCGAGGGGACTCCGGCCGCGCCCGCGACGATGATGTCGGATGCGGCGTTGGACCTGAGCACGGCGGAGCCCAAGCGCGCCGGCGTGGTGATTGGCATCGACCTGGGCACGACGAACTCGTGCGCGGCGTATGTGCGCAACGGCAAGCCCGGGGTGCTCAACAGCCGCGAGGGCCACAACACGGTGCCCTCCATCATCGCCGTCAACACGCGCGGCAAGCTGGTGGTGGGCCACCCCGCCAAGGGGCAGATGCTCACCAACCCCCGCAACACGGTGTACGGCTCCAAGCGCCTCGTCGGGCGCGCGTACGAGTCGCCCATCGTCGCGGCCATCAAGGACAAGTTCCACTACGAGATCTCCGCCGGAGAGAACGGCGACGCGGGCGTGAAGCTCGCCGACCGCGTGTACACGCTGCAGCAGATCTCCGCGCTCATCCTGCGCGAGGTGCGGGAAGTCGCCCAGAACCAGTTGGGCCAGCCGGTGTCGCGCGCCGTCATCACCGTCCCGGCGTACTACAACGACAACCAGCGCCACGCGGTGCGCGAGGCCGGCAAGCTGGCGGGTCTCTACGTCGAGCGCATCCTCAACGAGCCCACCGCCGCGGCACTCGCGTACGGCTACGGCCGCAAGCTCACCCAGCGCGTGCTCGTCTACGACCTGGGCGGCGGCACCTTCGACGCGTCGGTGCTGGAGCTGGCCGACAACGTCTACGAGGTCATCTCCACGGGCGGCGACACGTTCCTGGGTGGCATCGACTTCGACAACGCCATCGTCGCGTACCTGCTGGAGGAGTTTCAGAAGAAGACGGGCCGGGCCTTCCAGGGGGACCGGGTGGCCATGCAGCGCATCAACGACGCGGCGGAGCGCGCGAAGTGCGCGCTGTCGGAGCGCTCGGAGATGCGGGTGCACGTGGCCTTCGTCACGATGATTGAGGACAAGCCGTACGACCTGGACGTCACGCTGACGCGGCAGAAGCTCGTCGAGCTGACCGAGGGCCTCGTCGACCGCACCCTCCAGGTCTGCGAAGAGGTCCTCAAGGTGAAGAACCTGGGGCCCAAGGACATCGACGAGGTCATCCTCGTCGGAGGCCAGAGCCGCTTCCCGCTGGTGCACGAGAAGATTACCCGCCTCTTCAGCAAGCCGCCCAGCAAGGGCGTCCACCCGGACGAAGCGGTGGCCCTGGGCGCGGCGCTGCTGGCGCACAGCCTGGGACAGCTCGAGGGCGTGGTGCTCATCGACGTGCTGCCCATGGCCATTGGCGTGGGGCTGCCCGGCGGACGCTTCAAGGCCGTGCTGGAGCGCAACACCGCGCTGCCCTCCACCAAGAGCTACACGCTCTCCACGCACCGTGATGGCCAGACGGAGCTGGAGCTGACCGTGTTCCAGGGCGACTCCGACAAGGCGTCCGACAACGAGTACCTGGGCACGCTGAAGCTCGCGGGCCTGCCGAAGCTGCCTCGCGGCGCCGTGCAGGTGTCGGTGACCTTCGAGGTGAACAACGAGTCGCTGCTGAAAGTCACGGCGCGCGAGGCGTCCACGGCGCGTGAAGTGACGAGCACCTTCTCCACGCGCGACACACCCGACGCGGTGAAGGCGAAGCTGGCCCAGCTCGACGCGGAAGGGACGGCCGCCACCGCGCCAGGTTCGGCGTCCACGCCGACACGCACCACGAGCGCGACGACGAACCCCACGGCGGGTTCGGCTTCCACGTCGACGCGCACCACGAGCGCGACGGCGAACCCCACCGCGAGTCCGGCGCCAATGAGGGCCTCTGCGGGAGCTGCGACCACCTCGGCTCCTCGCATGGCTCCACCCAAAATCACCGCCGCGCCGCAATCCAACGTCCACGCGGTATCACCCGCGGTGAGCACGAAGACGCGAGGCTTCGTGCGCTGGCTCAAGGGCTTGTTCGGTCGCGCCTGAGTCGTGATTTGTCGCTGAGAGTGGATCAGCTCTTCTTCCACTTTCACGCTGGGAATGAAGCTGGGTGTGGGTAGTCGTTGAGGCCCGCGATTGTCGGCCTCGCCTGTTATTAAGCCGCCGGCCGCCATCAGCCCGACGAGCTCCACACCCCCATGCATGCTCCTTTTCGAATCCTCAATGACGCCCTCCGTGCGCGCGCAGTCGGAGAGTCGTCTCGGCATCCGCTCTACACCTTCCTCGGTGAGTCCGACGGAGACGAAGCCGCGCTGAGCGCGGTGGAGTTGGAGCGCCAGGCACGGAGAATCGCCGCCGCGCTGCAAGCGCGGGGTGCCGTGGGACAGCGGGTGCTGTTGCTCTATCCGCCGGGGCTCGACTACCTCGCGGGTTTCTTTGGCTGTCTGTACGCGGGCGCCGTGGCGGTGCCGGCCTATCCTCCGGACCCGACGCGGCTGGAGCGCACCCTCCCCCGCCTGCGCGCCATCATCGAGGACGCGGAGGCCACGGTGGTGCTCACCACGTCGGGCATCCTCGGGCTGGCGGACTTCGTCTTCGAGCAGGCGCCGGACTTCCGAGCGCTCCAGTGGTTGTCCACGGATGACCTGCCGGTGGGTGGCGAGGACGCGTGGCGCGAGCCCGAGCTGGGGCCAGACACGCTGGCCTTCCTCCAGTACACGTCGGGCTCCACGGGGACGCCCAAGGGCGTGATGCTGTCCCACGCGAACCTGCTGCACAACCTGGGGCTCATCTCCGGAGCGTTCCAGGTGCGCCGCGACAGCGTGGGCGTCATCTGGCTGCCGCCGTACCACGACATGGGGTTGATTGGCGGCATCCTCCAGCCGCTGTTCGGCGGCTTCTCCGTGACGTTGATGTCGCCGATGTCCTTCCTCCAGCGGCCCATGCGCTGGCTGGAGGCCGTGTCCCGCTTCCGGGGCACCGTGAGTGGAGGCCCGAACTTCGCCTTCGAGTTGTGCGCGCGTCGTGCGTCGCCCGAGGAGGTGAAGGCGCTCGACTTGAGCTCATGGGAGGTGGCCTTCTGTGGCGCGGAGCCCATTCGCGCCGCGACGTTGGAGCGCTTCGCGGAGGTGTTCGCTCCCGCGGGCTTCCGTCGTGAGGCGTTCTATCCCTGCTATGGGCTCGCGGAGGGCACGCTCATCGTCACCGGTGAGCAGAAGGGCCGCGAGCCTCGCGTGCACCTGCTCGACGACGCCGCGCTGTCGAAGGGCACGGCCGTGCGAGCGGCCCCCGAGGCGGCGGGTGTCCGTGCGCATGTGAGCTGCGGCGCGACGCTGGCCGAGCAGCGCCTGCTCATCGTCGACCCCGAGACGAAGGTGCCGCGCGCGCCGGGCCAGGTCGGTGAGATCTGGGTGTCCGGTGGGAGCGTGGCACAGGGGTACTGGCGCAAGCCGGAGCAGTCGAAGGAGACCTTCCAGGCACGTCCCGTGGGCGCCGAGGAGGGACCGGCCTACCTGCGCACCGGGGACCTGGGACTGCTGCTCGACGAGGGGCAGCTCGTCGTCACCGGGCGGCGCAAGGACCTCATCATCCTGCGCGGTCGCAACCTGTATCCGCAGGACGTGGAGGCCGTGGTGGAGCGCGCGCACCGGCGCGTGCGGCCCGGTGGTGTGGCGGCCTTCGGCGTCGAGACGCCGGACGGTGAGGCGCTCACGGTGGTCGCGGAGGTGGCGCGCGAGCTGGCCGAGTCGGGAGACACCGAGGCACTGACCGCCGTGGCGGACTCGCTGCGACAGACCATTGCCCGTGAGCTGGAGGTCCAACCCAGGACGGTGGCGTTGCTCCCGCCCGGCTCCATTCCGAAGACGTCGAGCGGGAAGATTCAGCGCTTCGCCTGCCGCGCGGGGCTCGCCTCGGGTGAGCTGACCGTGCTGTGGCGCTCGGACCTGAACCTCGGGGCGGCACCCGGGGCAGCTCGGGACGAGCCCTCTGGAGCCGTGGCGTCCTCTGCCACGCCGGAACCGTCCGCGAGGACTTCGAGCCCTTCCACCGCGGAGCTGGAGCGCGCGCTTCGCGAGGAACTGGCCGCGGTGCTCGGTGCCTCCGCGGGCACCGTGGAAGTGGATGCACCGTTGACCCGACTGGGGCTGGACTCCCTGGGCGCGGCGGACCTCCAGGTGCGCATCGAGAAGCGACTGGGGGCTCGAGTCTCCGCCGCCATGCTGCTCCACGACGTCAGCCTCCAGGGCCTCATCGCCGAGCTGTCGAAGGGCGCCCAGGGTGCGCTCGCCCCAAGCTCCGGGCCCGTGGCCCGTGGCAGTACGAACGTGGGGCCCATGCCGGCCTCCTTCGCGCAGCAGCGGCTCTGGTTCATCCAGCAGCTCGAACCGGCCTCGACCGCCTACCACATCCCCCTGGCCTTCACGCTTCGCGGTCCCTTGGACACGGGGGCGCTGGAGCGCGCGATCAACGAACTGGTCCGCCGTCATGACGTCCTGCGGACCACGCTCGCGTCCAAGGACGGCGAGCTGCTCCAACATGTCCACGCGCCGACCACCGTCGCCATCGAGCGCGTCGTCACGGACGCCGATGACCTGGCGGACCGCGCCTCCGTGCTGGATGCCGTGGCCGTGCGCGACGGCCAGCGTCCCATGGACCCCGCGACGGGGCCGCTCCTTCGCTTCAGCCTCGTGTGCTTCGCGGCCGAGGACCATGCCCTCGTCGTCTCCGTGCACCACCTGATCGCCGATGGATGGACGGTGGGCCTGATGGCCCGTGAGCTGGCGACCCTCTACACGGCGTTCAGCGCGGGACAGCCCTCTCCCCTGCCCGAACCAACTCTTCAGTACGGCGACTTCGCCGCGTGGCAGCGCGAGCACCTCACCCCCCAGGCGCTCCGTCAAGAGCTGACGTGGTGGAAGCAGGCGCTCGCGGAGGCTCCATCGCTGCTCGCCCTCCCCACGGACAGGCCTCGACCTCAGCGTCTCTCGTTCCACGGTGCGCGCCGCTCGCGCCTCCTGCCCGCGGCGCTGATGACGAAGCTCCATGCACTGGGGCGACGTGAAGGGGTCACGCCGTTCATGAGCGTGGTCGCCGCGCTGTCCACCGTCCTTCATCGCTGGAGCGGTCAGGCCGACTTCGTGCTGGGCTCGGCCGTCTCCGGACGTGAGGTCCCTGGCATTCGCGGGCTGCTGGGCGACTGCACCAACTTCATCCCGCTGCGGGTGCGGCTCCCGGCCGAGGCCACCGTGACGGGGCTGCTCGCGGCGGTGAAGCAGAGCACGCTGGGCGCGATGGCCCACGGCCATTGCCCGTTCGACCACGTGCTCGCGGCCGTGCAGCCGGGCTCGCAGCGGCGCGAGCTGTACAACGTCGCCTTCGTCCTGGACGACTACGACATTCCGCGCGACCTGGCCGTGGGCAATGGCCTGACGCTGGGTGTGTCGCTGCTGGACAACCGCACCACCGAGCTGGACCTGACCTTCGAGGCGGCGCACGGGCCCGAGGGCCTGCTCATCGGCTGCAAGTACGCGGCGGACCTCTTCGATGCGGAGACCATCGACCGGCTGCTGAGCCACCTGGAAGTCGTGGTGGGCGGCATGGTGGATGCCCCCGGCCAGCGAATCGCCGAGCTTCCGTTGATGACGGGGGCCGAGCGTCAACACGTGCTGCACGCCTGGAATCCGCGCGCCGTGGCTCCGAGTGATGGCACGTTGGTGGAGCGCTTCGAGGCGCAGGTGGACCGCACGCCGGACGCCATCGCCGTCACGTTCGAGTCCAGTCACCTGACGTACCGGGATTTGGATGCACGCGCCAACGGGCTGGCCCAGGTGCTGCTGCGCCATGGCGTGGGCCCCGATGTCCTCGTCGGCGTGTGCCTGGAGCGCGGCCTGGACCTGGTGGTGGCCCTGCTCGGCATCCTCAAGGCCGGCGGTGCCTACCTGCCGTTGGACCCGTCCTATCCGAAGGAGAACCTCGCGTTCATGCTGGAGGACGCGCAGGCGCCCGTCCTCATCACGCAGACCTCGCTGGAGGACCGCGTGCCCGCGCCCGGCGCCGCCGTGGTGCGCCTGGACGCCGAGCCGTCCATCCCCGCCGCCGCGCCGCGCCCGCCGCGCTGCAATGCCCCGAGCGACCTCGCCTACGTCATCTACACCTCCGGCTCCACGGGACGTCCCAAGGGAGTGATGGTGCGGCACGACAACGTCGTGCGCCTCTTCACCGCGACGGATGCGTGGTTCCACTTCGGGCCCGAGGACGTGTGGACCCTCTTCCACTCCTACGCGTTCGACTTCTCCGTCTGGGAGCTGTGGGGAGCGCTGCTGTATGGCGGACGGCTGGTGGTGGTGCCGTACTGGGTGAGTCGCTCGCCCGAGGCCTTCCATCGCCTGCTCGCGGACGAGCACGTCACCGTCCTCAACCAGACGCCCACCGCGTTCCGTCAGCTCATCCACGCCGAGCAGCAGGCCGCCGCGCGCGGTCCGCTCCCCACGCTGGCCCTGCGCTACGTCGTCTTCGGCGGTGAGGCGCTGGACATGGCCGCGCTGCGCCCGTGGTTCGAACGACACGGAGATGCGCGTCCGACGCTCGTCAACATGTACGGAATCACGGAGACGACGGTCCACGTCACCTACCGTCCCGTGCGGATGGAGGACGTGGAGCGCCCCTGGTCCAGCGTGATTGGCGCGCCGATTCCGGACCTTCAAATCTACCTGCTGGACGCGCTCGGACAGCCCGTGCCGGTGGGTGTCCCAGGAGAGATTCACGTCGGTGGCGCGGGCGTGGCCCGTGGCTATCTGCGGCGTCCCGAGCTGACCTCCGCGCGCTTCGTGGAAGACCGCTTCGGCACGGTGAGGGGACGCCGGCTGTACCGCGCGGGAGACCTGGCGCGCCGGCTGGCCAATGGAGACTTGGAGTACCTGGGCCGCATCGACAACCAGGTGAAGATTCGCGGCTTCCGCATCGAGCTGGGGGAAGTCGAATCGGCGTTGAGCACGCATCCCTCCGTGCGCGAGGCGGTGGTGATGGCGCGCGAGGACTCGCCCGGGGACAAGCGCCTGGCGGCGTACGTCGTCCTGGGGGACCTGGACACCACCGGCACCGTGGAGCAGACGGCGCAGTGGAAGGCCGTCTACGACGAGACCTACGCCCAGGGAGAGCGCAGCGAGGACCCCACCTTCGACATCTCCGGCTGGAACGACAGCTACACCGGAGGACCGCTCCCCGCGCCGCAGATGCGCGAGTGGGTGGACACCACGGTGCGCCAGATTCTGGCCCTGCGTCCTCGCCGGGTGCTGGAGCTGGGCTGCGGCACGGGCCTCCTGCTGTACCGGCTGGCGCCTCGCTGCGAGGCGTACTGGGGCGTCGACTTCGCCCGGCCCGCGTTGGACCGCATCGAGCGACAGAAGGAGCGCCTGGGCGAGTCCCTCCGCTCCGTCTCCCTGCTCCACCGGAGCGTGGATGACCTGTCGGGAATCGAGCCCGCCTCGTTCGACACCGTCATCCTGAACTCCGTCATCCAGTACTTCCCCAGCGGCGACTACCTGCTCCAGGTGTTGCGCGGAGCGGTGGCCGTGTTGAAGCCCGGGGGCCGCATCTTCCTGGGCGACGTGCGCAACCTGGAGCTGCTGGAGTCCTTCCGCGCCTCGGTGCGACTGCACCGCGCTCCGCCGAACCTGCCGACGTCACAGCTCCAGTACCGCGTGCAGCGCGACGTGCTGGCCGAGGAGGAGCTGGTCCTCTCGCCCACGTTCTTCACCTCGCTGCCCGCGCGAGTGCCGGGCATCTCCCGGGTAGAGGTGCTGCCCAAGCACGGGCGCTACGACAACGAGCTGAGCCGCTTCCGCTACGAGGTCATCGTCCACGTGGGCGAGGCCACCTCGGCATCGCGTCCCGAGTGGGTGGACGGTGGTGCCCTGACGCTGGAGACCCTGCGCCAGAAGCTCGAAGCCCAGCCCACGTTGATGGCCGTGCGGGGCCTGCCCAATGCCCGCGTGCTCGATGACACCCGACTGGTCTCCCTGCTGTCCGGCTCCGGCCGACCCCCGAATGTGGGGGCCCTGCGCGAGGTGCTCCGAGACTGGCCCGGCTCACGAGGCGTGGAGCCGGAGGACCTCCATGCCCTGGGCGGAGTGCTGGGCTACGACGTGAGGGTGAGCTGGGCCGGCGCGCATGCGGACGGCTCGCTGGACGTTGTCTTCACCCGGGCCGGTGAGGCCGTGCGGCTCGACCTCACGCCGGAGTCTTCTGGCGAGCTGGCTCCCGTCTCGAAGCTCGCGAACGATCCGCTGCGCGGGGCGCGAAGCGCTCGTGAAGTGGCACGCGTCCGTCAGGCCCTCACCGAGCGCTTGCCTTCGCACATGGTGCCGTCGGCCTTCGTCGTGCTGCCGTCGCTGCCGCTGACCCCCAGCGGCAAGGTGAACCGTGGCGCGCTGCCCGCTCCGGAGGCGGACCGCTCCGTCATCGAAGACGAGTACCTGGCGCCGCGAAATCCCACCGAGGAGGCCATCGCCCGCATCTTCTCCGAGGTGCTGGGCCACTCCCGCGTCGGTGCGCGAGATGACTTCTTCGCGCTCGGCGGACACTCGTTGCTCGCCACGCAGGTGGTGACGCGGTTGCGCGCGCAGCTCGGCGTCTCGCTGTCCCTTCGAGCCCTCTTCGAGGCCCCCACCGTCGAAAGGCTCTCCGAGCGCATCGCTCCACTCCAGGGCGCGACGTCGGTCGAGGCAGTGCCCCTGGAGCGACTGGCTCGCTCTGGAGCGGTGGACACGCTCGCCGTGTCGTTCGCGCAGCAGCGCCTCTGGTTCCTGGAGCAGCTCCAGCCCGGACAGGCCGCGTACAACATCCCCGTGGCGCTGCGGCTGACGGGGCGACTCGACGTCGAGTCCCTGCGTCGGACCTTCGCGGAGGTCGTCCGTCGGCACGAGCCACTGCGAACGACCTTCGCCTCACGCGACGGCCAGCCCGTGCAGCTCGTCCACCCGGCGCCCGCGTCCTGGCCCCTGGCCGTCGAGGACCTGAGCACGCTGGAGGCCGCCGCACGCGAGGCCGCCGTGAAGCGCCGTGTCTCCGAGGAGGCGCACCACGCGTTCGACCTGGAGCACGGTCCCCTGCTGCGCACCGCGCTGCTCCGACTGGGCGCCGAGGAGCACCTGCTCCTCCTGTGCATGCACCACATCGTCTCCGACGGTTGGTCCATGGGCGTGCTCGTGCGCGAGGTCGCCATGCTCTATGCGGCCCTCTCCGCGAATCGCCCGGTGGATCTCCCCACGCTGCCGGTCCAGTACGCGGACTACGCCGCGTGGCAGCGACGCCTGCTGGAGAACGCCGCCGAGAGCACCCAGCTCGAAGCGTGGCGCGCGCACGTCCAGGGGACTCCGGTCCTGGAGCTGCCGACGGACTTCTCGCGTCCCGCCGTGCGCACCTCGCGTGGCGCGACCGAGTTCTTCACGGTGCCAGCCGACCTGGTCGCCAAGCTGGAGAAGCTGGGCCAGGCCGAGGGCTCCACGCTCTTCATGGTGCTGCTCGCGGGCTGGCAGACGCTGCTGGCGCGGTACTCCGGCCAGACGGACTTCTGCGTGGGCACCCCCGTGGCCCATCGCACGCGGCCGGAGCTGGAGGGGCTGATCGGCTTCTTCGTCAACACGCTCGCGCTGCGGGCACGGCTGGATGGCGACCCGACCTTCTTGGACCTGTTGAGCCGGGTGCGCGAAGAGTCCCTCGCGGCCTTCGCACACCAGGACGTGCCGTTTGATCGGCTCGTCGAGGCGCTGGGCGGCGAGCGCGACCTGTCACGCACGCCCGTGTTCCAGTCGGTCTTCGTCCTCCAGAACGCCCCGCTGCGGCCTCCGTCGCTGCCAGGCCTGAGCGTGGACCTCCTGCCCACGGCGACGGACACCTCCAAGTTCGACGTCACCGTCTCGCTGATGGAGCGCGCGGGCACGCTCGTGGGTCAGCTCGAATACAGCCTGGACCTCTTCACCCCGGACACGGCGCGGAGACTGGTCGACCACTTCCAGCGACTGCTGCGCGGCGTGGTGGAGGACGCTCGACGCAGGCTCTCCGCGCTGCCGCTGATGTCCGAGGCCGAGCGGCATCAGGTCATCGTCGCCTGGAATGCTACCCGCGCCGAGTACCCCTCGGAGACGACGCTGCATGAGCGCATCTCCGTGCACGCTCGGGCCACTCCGGACGCCGTCGCCGTGGTGCACCAGGGACAGGTGCTCCGCTACACGGAGCTGGAGGCTCGCTCCAACCAGCTCGCTCGCCACCTGCTGGCCCAGGGCCTGGGGGCGGAGCCTCGCGTGGGCTTGTGCCTGCCGCGAAGCACGGAGCTCGTGATCGCGATGCTCGGTGTCCTGAAGGCCGGTGGCTGCTACGTGCCCCTGGACCCGGCCTGGCCCGAGCAACGACTGGCCTTCGTTGTCGCGGACGCCGGTCTCTCCACCGTGCTCACGCTGGAGTCTCTCGCCTCGGTGCTTCCGGCGGGCTCGCCGTCCCGCGTGTGCCTGGACTCCGAATGGGCGCTGATGGCCCGCCAGTCGACGGACGCGGTGACGCTCCAGACGAGTCCGGACCAACTCGCCTACGTCACCTATACCTCCGGCTCGACGGGCATGCCCAAGGGCGTGGCCATCACCCACCGGGCCGTGCTGCGTCTGGCGTCGGGCTTGAGCCTCGCAACGGGGCCCGAGGACGTCGTCCTCCAGATCTCCTCCCCCACGTTCGACCCGCTCGCATTGGAGGTCTGGACCGCGCTGTTGGCCGGCGCTCGACTCGTCGTGTACCCGGCTCAGACGCCCGAGGTGACGGAGCTCGCACAGCTCCTCGTCGAGCAGCAGGTGACCGCCGCCGTGCTCCCCACGGCGTTGTTCGACGTCATGCAGCAACAACAGCCGGAGGCGCTCGCCCAGGTGCCTCGGCTGATCGTCGGCGGTGACGTGCTACCGGTTCCCAGGGCCCGGGAGCGACTGGCGCGGGGCCGCTCGCTCATCAACGCCTATGGCCCCACCGAAGTCTCTGTCGCCACCACGCGACACGCGCTGAATCCCGGGGACACGCTGGGCGACGCCATTCCCATCGGTCGCCCCCTGGCCAACACCCAGGTCTACGTCGTCGACGCGAGCCTGCGGCCCGTGCCCGTGGGCGTTCCAGGCCAGCTGCTCATCGGCGGCGCGGGACTCGCGCGGGGCTACCAGGGACAGCCCGCGCTCACCGCCGAGCGCTTCGTCCCGAATCCCTTCGCCTCCACGCCCGGTGAGCGGCTGTACCGCTCCGGAGACCGCGTGCGCTGGAGTCAGGACGGGACACTCGAGTTCCTGGGCCGCATCGACTTCCAGGTGAAGGTGCGGGGCTTCCGCATCGAGCTGGGTGAAGTGGAGTCCGCGCTGCGTGCGCACCCCGACGTCGGCGAAGCCATCGCGCTGGTCCGCGAGGACGTACCGGGCGACAAGCGATTGGTGGCCTACGTCTCGCCGGCCACGGTGGACACGGGCTCACTGCGCGCCCACCTGCGCCAGCGCCTCCCCGAATACATGGTGCCGAGCGCCTTCGTGGCACTGGAGGCCTTGCCCCAGACGTCCCATGGCAAGGTGGACCGCAAGGCCCTACCAACTCCGGACTTCGCCTCCGGGGCCTCGGACTTCGAGGCGCCTCGGACAGACCTGGAGCGGCAGCTCGCGGAGGTGTTCCGCGAGGTCCTGCGCGTGGAGCGCGTGGGACGGCACGATGACTTCTTCCTGCTCGGAGGGCACTCGCTGCTGGCCACGCAGGTGGTGACGCGACTGCGCGCGCGGCTGGGTGGCGCACTGTCCCTGCGAGCCTTCTTCGAGGCCCCCACCGTGGCGCGGCTCTCGGAGAAACTCGAAGCCACGCGCGCGGAGACCACCGCCGAGCTGCCGCCCCTGTCCGCCCTGCCCCGTGGCTCCGAGGGAATGGAGCCGTCCTTCGCCCAGCAGCGGCTGTGGTTCCTGGACCAGCTCCAGCCGGGCCTCGTCACGTTCAACATGCCCGCCGCGCTGCGCCTGCGTGGCGCGCTCCAGGTGGACGTGCTGCGCCGTGCCTTCGCGGAAGTCACTCGTCGTCACGAAGCGCTGCGCACCACCTTCTCGTCCCGCGAGGGACAGCCCGTGCAGCACATCCATCCGGCGCCCGAGGCCTGGAGCCTGGAGGTCGAGGACCTGAGCGCGCTGGAGCCCTCCGCGCGTGAGGCCACCACCGCGCGTCGCATCAGCGAAGAGGCCCACCGGCCCTTCGATCTGGAACACGGCCCGCTGCTGCGCACCGCGCTGCTGAAGCTCGGGGAGCAGGAGCACGTCCTCCTGCTGTGCATGCACCACATCATCGCGGACGGCTGGTCCGTGGACGTGCTGGTGCGCGAGGTCGCCGAGGTCCACTCGGCGCTCCTGGAGAACCGGAGCGCGGCGCTTCCGGAGCTGCCGGTGCAGTACGCCGACTACGCGGCGTGGCAGCGGCGCGTGCTGAAGGACAGCACGGTGAGCGCGCAGGTCGACTGGTGGCGCGAACGACTCCAGGACGCTCCGGTGTTGGAGCTTCCCACGGACCATGCGCGTCCCGCATCGCGCGGCTTCGGGGGGGCCACGCACTCCTTCACCCTCCCCATGGATCTGGTGTCGAGCCTGGAAGCCCTGGGCCGCGAACAGGGCGCCACCCTCTTCATGGTGTTGATGACCGGCTGGCAGGCGTTGCTGGCGCGGTACTCCGGGCAGCGTGACTTCACCACTGGAACCACGGTGGGTCACCGCGAGCGTCCCGAGCTGGAAGGGTTGATCGGCTTCTTCGTCAACACCGTCCCGCTGCGCTTCCAGTGGAACGACGAGGACCCCACCGTCACCACCATGGTGCAGCGGGTGAAGGAGGTCGCCCTGACGGCCTTCTCGCACCAGGACGCGCCGTTCGACCGTGTCGTGGAGGCCCTCGGTGGCGAGCGGGACTTGTCGCGCACGCCGCTGTTCCAGACGCTCTTCGTGCTCCAGAACACACCGATGAGGGCTCCGTCCCTCTCGGGCATGCAGGTGGACCTGCTGCCGTCCGCGACGAAGACCGCACGCTACGACCTCACGCTGTCCCTGATGGAGCGCGAGGGCTCGCTGGAGGGGCAGCTCGAATACAGCACCGAGCTCTTCACCGAAGCCACGATTCGCCGGATGGCGGACCACCTGCGCGTGGTGCTCGACTCGGTGGCTCGAGGGAGCCGGGAGCAGCGCCTCAGCCAGTTGCCCCTGATGACCGAGGCCGAGCGTCATCGGCTCCTCCACGTGTGGAACGACACGCGGGTGGACCTGCCCGCGGTGGCGACGATTCCCGCGCTGTTCTCCGCGCAGGTTGCCCGCACTCCGACGTCTGTGGCCGTGGAGCATGAGGGCCGGACGCTCACGTACGCGCAGCTCGACGAGCGCTCCAACCAGGTCGCGCATCACCTGCGCACGCTGGGCCTGGGCTCGGAGTCGCGCGTCGGCGTGTGCCTCCACCGAAGCCTGGAGATGGTCGTGGGGGTGCTCGGCATCCTCAAGGCCGGTGGGTGCTACGTGCCGTTGGACCCGTCGTACCCGGCCCACCGGCTCTCCTTCCTGTTCGAGGACTCGAGCGTGGCGGCGGTGCTCACGCAGGAGTCGCTGGCGGACGAGCTGCCCGCGGGCTCCCAGCCCCTGGTGTGCCTGGACTCCGAATGGAGCGTCATCGCGCGGCAGCCCACGCACGCGGTGAGCGCGGACATCGGACCGGACCACCTCGCGTACGTCACATACACCTCCGGCTCCACGGGAACGCCCAAGGGCGTGGCCATTCCCCATCGAGGCGTGGTGCGCCTGCTGACCGGCGCGCGCTTCGTCGACCTGGGCCCCAAGGAAGTGGTGCTTCAGCTCGCGCCGCTGGCGTTCGACGCATCCACGCTTGAGCTGTGGGGCGCGCTGCTGCACGGCGGACGGCTGGTCATCTACCCGCACGCGGCGACGGACCTGAAGGAGCTGGGCCAGGTGCTGGTCCAGCACGAGGTATCCCTCCTCTGGTTGACGGCAGCGCTGTTCGACCAGATGCAGCAGCACCAGCCGGAGGCCCTGGCCCGGGTGCCACAGCTCCTCGCGGGAGGCGACGTGCTCTCCGCGCCCCGCGTGCGCGAGCGGCTGGCCAGCGGACGGGGCCTGGTGAACGGCTACGGCCCCACCGAAGGAACCACCTTCACCGCGTGCCATCGGCTGGCACCAGATGACGAGGTGGGCGCGTCCGTCCCCATCGGCCGGCCCATCGGAAACACCCAGGTCTTCGTCCTCGACGAGTCCATGCAGCCCGTGCCCGTGGGCGTGCCGGGTGAGCTGTTCATCGGCGGAGACGGTCTGGCCCGAGGCTATCTGGGTCAGCCCTCGCTCACGGCCGAGCGCTTCGTTCCCCACCCCTTCGCCTCCACGCCGGGCGCGCGGCTGTACCGCTCCGGAGACCGGGTGCGCTGGGCCGAGGACGGCGCCCTCCGCTTCCTGGGCCGCACGGACTTCCAGGTGAAGGTGCGTGGGTTCCGCATCGAACTGGGCGAGGTCGAAGCCTCGCTGCGGGCCCATCCGGGAGTGCTCGAAGCCACCGCGGTGGTGCGCGAGGACTCACCGGGCGACAAGCGACTGGTGGCGTACGTGGTGCCCTCGACGGTGGAGAGCGGCGCACTGCGTGAGCACCTGCGTCGGCAGTTGCCGGAGTACATGGTGCCGACCGCGTTCGTCGCGCTCGACGCCCTGCCCCTGTCGTCCAACGGCAAGGTGGACCGCAAGGCCCTGCCGGCACCGGAAGTGTCCTCTGCTTCACCGGTGTCCGAGGAGGCACTCCCCCTCCTCCAGCAGCAGCTCGCGGCCCTGTTCCGCGAGGTGCTGAAGGTGGACCGGGTGGGACCGGATGATGACTTCTTCGAGCTGGGAGGCCACTCGCTGCTGGCCACACAGCTGGTGACGCGAGTGCGCGCGCGGCTGGATGTGGACCTGCCGCTCCGCGTGCTGTTCGAAGCCCCCACGTTGGCGGGGCTCGCGCAGCGCATCGAAGCCCTCATGCTGCATGCCTCGCGCACGTCGATGCCGCCGCTGCTGACGGTGGCCCGCGACGAGGCGATGCCCTTGTCCTTCGCCCAGCAGCGCATGTGGCTGCTGGACCAACTCCAGCCGGGCCAGGCCGTCTACAACGTGCCCGTGGCGCTGAAGCTGTCGGGCACGCTCGACGTGGACGTGTTGAGGGAAACCTTCGCCGCGCTGGTCCTCCGGCACGAGGTGCTCCGCACCACCTTCGCCGCCCGGGAGGGACTGCCGTTCCAGCGCATCCAACCGGCGCCGACGCGTTGGTCTCTGCCTGTTGAAGACCTGAGCGCGCTGGAGCCGACCCAACGAGAGGCCGCGCTCCGCAAACGAATGGTCGAGGAGGCGCACCACCGCTTCGACCTCCAGCAGGGCCCACTGCTGCGCACGGTGCTCGTGCGCACCGAGCCCGCGGAGCATGTCCTGTTGCTGTGCATGCACCACATCGTCTCGGACGGCTGGTCCATGGGCGTGCTGGTGCGAGAGGTGGCAGCGCTCTACGAGGCCATCGCCGAGGGCCGCGAACCCACCCTGCCCGAGCTGCCCGTGCAGTACGCCGACTTCGCGGCGTGGCAGCGGCAGTGGGTGAAGTCCGAGGGCATCCAGGGCCAGCTCGAAGCCCTGCGCGCTCGCTTCGTCGGAGCTCCCGCGCTGGAGCTGCCAGCGGACACCGTGCGTCCCGCGACTCGGACGATTCGAGGCGGCAGTCACTTCTTCACGCTGCCGCCGGAGCTGGTGGTGGAGCTGGAGAAGCTCGCTCGCGCCGAGGGGGCCACGCTGTTCATGGTCCTGTTGGCCGCGTTCGAGGTGTTGCTGGCGCGCTACTCCGGGCAGCAGGACTTCTGCGTTGGAAGTCCCGTGGCCCAGCGCACCCGGTCCGAGCTGGAGCCGCTCATCGGCTTCTTCGTCAACACGCTGGTGCTGCGCGCCCGCGTCGACGGCAACCCGACCTTCACCGAGCTGGTGGCACGAGTCCGTGAGGAATCGCTGGCCGCCTACGTCCACCAGGACGTGCCGTTCGACCAGCTCGTGGAGTCGCTCGGTGGTGAGCGCGAGGGCCGAAGGTCTCCGCTCGTCCAGGTCATGTTCGCGTTGCAGAACGCGCCCATGCAGCCCCCCGCGCTGCCCGGCGTCCGGGTGGACGTCCTGAAGACCACGACGGACACCGCGCGGCTCGACCTCACGATGTCGCTGATGGAGCAGCAGGACGGCGGACTCGACGGTGCACTGGAGTTCAGCCTCGACCTGTTCTCCGCCGCTTCCGCCGAGCGACTGGGCCGACACTTCCGCGTCCTGTTGGAGACCGTGGTCCGTGATGCCAGCCGGCCCATTGGACAGCTTCCGTTGATGGGCGAGGAGGAGCGGCACCAGGTGCTGGTGGAGTTCCAGGGCCGCGCCGAGGCCTACCCGCGCGACGTGTCCCTGCACTCGCTCATCGAGGCCCAGGTCCTTCGTACTCCTGGCGCGGAGGCTGTCCGCTTCGAGGACTCCGCTCTCTCCTTCGCCCAGCTCGACGCTCGCGCCAATCAGCTCGCGTGGCACCTGCGCTCTCTCGGTGCTCGCCCCGGTGTCCTCGTTGGTGTCTGCCTGGAGCGCTCGCTCGACCTCGTCGTCGCGCTCCTCGCCGTCCTCAAGTCCGGCGCCGCCTACGTCCCCCTGGACCCGGCCTACCCCCGCGAGCGCCTCGCTGGAATGCTGGAGGACGCCGACGCTCCCGTCCTCGTCACCCACGAGCACCTCAAAGCCGTCCTCCCTCCTCACGCCTCTCGCGTGCTGTGCCTCGACTCCGACTCGGCCGCCCTCTCTCGCCAGCCCACCACGACTCCTCCGCCCCTGGCCGGCGCTGACTCCCTCGCCTACGTCATCTTCACCTCGGGCTCCACTGGCCGCCCCAAGGGCGCCATGAATGCCCACTCCGGCATCGTCAACCGCCTGCTGTGGATGCAGCAGCAGTACGAGTTGACGGCTTCAGACACCGTCCTTCAGAAGACTCCCTTCTCCTTCGACGTCTCCGTCTGGGAGTTCTTCTGGCCCCTCATCACTGGGGCGCGACTCGTCCTCGCGAAGCCCGGTGGACACCAGGACCCCGCCTACCTCGTCCGCCTCATCGCCGAGCAGCGCGTCTCCACCGCCCACTTCGTCCCCTCCATGCTCCGCGCCTTCCTGGAGGAGCCGGGCATTGAGAAGCTCTCCGGACTGCGTCGCGTCGTGTGCAGCGGTGAGGCCCTCACCGCCGACCTCGTGACTCGCGCCCACTCGCGCCTGCCGGCTTCCGCCGAGGTCCACAACCTCTACGGCCCCACCGAGGCCGCCGTCGACGTCTCCTTCTTCCACTGCGCTCGCGGCTCCTCCCGCTCCTCCGTCCCCATCGGCGGGCCCGTCGCCAACACCCGCCTCTACGTCCTCGACTCCCACGGACAGCCCACTCCCATTGGCGTCCCAGGGGAGCTCTTCATCGGCGGCGTCCAGGTGGGCCTCGGCTACTGGCGCAGGCCCCAGCTCACCGCCGAGCGCTTCATCCCCGACGCCTTCTCCGACTCGCCCCAGGCGCGCCTCTACCGCACCGGTGACGTCGCTCGCTGGCTCCCCGACGGCACCCTGGAGTACCTCGGCCGCTCCGACTTCCAGGTGAAGCTGCGTGGCTTCCGCATCGAACTCGGTGACATCGAGGCCGCGCTCCTCTCTCACCCCTCCGTCCGTGACGCCGTCGTCCTTGTTCGCGAGGACTCTCCCGGTGACCAGCGCCTCGTCGCCTACGTGGTCCAGCAGTCTTCCTCGTCCGACACGACCGGGTTGAAGGACCACGTCGCGGCCCGCCTGCCCACCTTCATGGTGCCCTCGGCCTTTGTGTCCCTCCCGGCCTTCCCACTGTCCCCGAGTGGGAAGCTGAACCGGAAGGCACTCCCGGCCCCGGTGACACCGACCGCTTCGGGAGGCACGCCCGTGCCCACCGCACCAGAACGACTCACGCCCTTCCAGCAACGCGTCGCGACCGCCTTCCGCGAGCTGCTGCGTGTCGAGCACGTGGGCCTGCATGACGACTTCTTCGCGCTCGGCGGACACTCGCTGCTGGCGACCCAGCTCGTCTCTCGCATCCGCACCACGTTCGGCGTCGAGCTTCCCGTGCACGCCCTGTTCGACGCCCCCACCGTGGCCCGCGTCACGGAGCTGGTTGAAGAGGGAATGCTCTTCCGGTCGACACCCTCCCAGGTGCCGCCGCTGCGTCCCATTCCTCGCGATGGGGAGCTGCCGCTGTCCTTCGCGCAGCAGCGGCTGTGGCTGCTGGACCAGGTCCAGCCCGGAGGCACCCAGTACAACGTCTCCGGCGCGGTTCGGCTCGAAGGCGCGTTGAACCCCGAGGCGCTGCGACAAGCGCTGGACCTCCTCGTCTCCCGTCATGAGCCTCTGCGCGCGACCTTCGCATTGAAGGATGGCCAGCCCACCCAGATCATCCATCCGCACAAGCCCTGGAGCCTGCCGCTCGTCGACCTCACCGACGTCGCTCCGGCGGAGCGCGACGCCGCGGCCCGCAAGTACGCCGCCGAAGAGGCCAGCCAGCCCTTCGACCTGAGCGCGGGGCCGCTCTTGAACACCGTGCTGCTCAAGCTCGACGCGGAGCTGCACGTCCTCGTCCTCGTCATGCACCACATCATCTCGGACGGCTGGTCCCTGTCCGTG
This sequence comes from Myxococcus sp. AM011, assembly GCF_013372595.1. NCBI lineage: Bacteria > Pseudomonadati > Myxococcota > Myxococcia > Myxococcales > Myxococcaceae > Myxococcus > Myxococcus sp. AM011. Next base: position 39,576 of record NZ_JABXEM010000020.1, on the reverse strand, counting down.
ATGGTGCGCGAGGTGGCCCTGGCCTACGAGGCCTTCTCCACCCAGAAGGCCCCCGCGCTGTCTCCGCTGCCAGTGCAGTACGTCGACTTCGCGGCGTGGCAGCGCCAGTGGCTCCAGGGCGAGACGCTCGCCAAGGAGGTCTCCTGGTGGAAGCAGCGACTCGAAGGCGCGCCTCACGTCCTCGACCTGCCCACCGACCGACCGCGCCCCGCGCTGCGCACGCCGCGGGGTGCCTCGCACGCCCTCCAGCTTCCACGCGAGCTGGTGAACCGCGTCGTCGCGCTCGGACGACAGGCCGGGGCCACGCCCTTCATGACCTTGCTGGCCGCGTGGCAGACGCTGCTCTCACGCTACAGCCGGCAGGAAGACCTGCTCGTCGGCTCCCCCATCGCGGGCCGCCGCCATGGAGAGCTGGAGGGACTGGTCGGCTTCTTCGTCAACACGTTGGTGCTGCGCGCGCGGGTGCGTCCGGAGGACTCGTTCCGCGCGATGCTCGCCCAGGTGCGTGAGACGACCCTCGCGGCCTACGAGCACCAGGACCTCCCCTTCGAGCGCCTCGTTGAAGAGCTGCAACCTCAACGAGACCTCGGACGCGGTCCCCTCGTGCAGGTGGTCTTCGCGCTCCAGAACACGCCCACTCCGACGATGAGCGTGCCGGGCCTGACGCTGCGTCAGCTCGACGTGGACAACGACACCGCGCGCTTCGACCTCGGCCTCGTCCTGGTGGAGGAGGCGGACGGGCTGCGCGGCGTCATCGAGTACAGCACGGAGCTGTTCAACGCCCCCACCGTGGCTCGGCTCGCGAGCCATCTGCGCAACCTGCTCGAAGCCGTGGTCGCGGCTCCGGACCGCGCGCTCTGGACCCTGGACCTGGTCTCCGCGGAGGAGCGCCGTCAGCTCGTCGTCGAGTGGAATGACACCTCGCGGCCCTACCCGGCGGAGGCCACCTTCGTGGACGGGTTCTCGCGACAGGCGAGCCTGCGTCCGGAGGCCATCGCCCTGGAGTCCGGTGACCAGAGGCTGACATACGCGGAGCTGGAGGCACGGGCCAACCGCCTCGCGCACCTGCTGCGCTCTCGCGGCGTGGGGCCCGAGGTCCTCGTGGCCGTGTGCCTGGAGCGCGGCTTCGACGTCGTCGTGGCCATCCTGGCCATCATGAAGGCCGGCGGCGCCTACGTGCCGCTCGACGCCGCCTACCCCGCCCAGCGCCTGGCCTTCATGGTCGAGGATGCGCGGCCGAAGCTGCTGGTCTCCTCACGCGCGCTCGGACAGCGGCTCTCGCTCCCCGACGCGGGGATGGAGCGCCTGTTCCTGGAGGAGCTGAAGCTGGACTCGTGGCCCGCCACGCCCCCCGGCTCCGGAGCCGGTCCCCGCGACCTCGCGTATGTCATCTTCACGTCTGGCAGCACGGGGCGGCCCAAGGGCGTCGCCATCGAGCACCGGGGCCTGCTGCGCCTGTGCCACGCGGAGCGGTATGCGCGGTACGGCGCTCATGAGACGAGCATCCTGCTGGCACCCATCTCGTTCGATGGCTCGGTGCTGGAGCTGTGCCCGTCGCTGCTGCACGGCGGCCGAGTGGTCATCTACCCGGCCAACGCCGTCCCCAGCGACCTGGACACGCTGGGCGAAGTCATGGCGCGACACGGCGTCACGTTCACCCACCTGCCGTCGGGACTCTTCGCGCAGCTCGTGGAGCACCGTCCCGATATCCTCGCGCGCCTGAAGGAGATTCACGTCGGCGGCGAGGTCCTCTCCGCGCCCCATGCGCATCGCGCGCTGTCGTCGGTGCGTGGGTCGATGACCAACGCCTACGGCCCCACCGAGGTCTCGGTCATCTCCACGACCTACTCCCTCCAGGGCCCCATGCCGGGGGGCGTCTCGTTCCCGATTGGCACGCCGATCGACAACACGCAGGCGTATGTCCTGGATGCCCGGCAGCAACTGGTGCCCGTGGGTGTCCCTGGCGAGCTGTATCTCGGTGGCCCGGGTGTGGCCCGAGGCTACGTGTCGCGTCCGGACCTCACCGCCGAGCGCTTCGTCCCGAATCCCCATGGCGGCGTTCCGGGTGAGCGGCTCTACCGCACCGGAGACGTCGTCCGCTGGCGGAGCGAAGGGGTGCTGGAGTTCATCGGTCGCACGGACCATCAGGTGAAGATCCGTGGCTTCCGTATCGAGCTGTCCGAAGTGGAAGCCGCCCTGGCCGCGCAGCCCGCGGTGCACGAGTTCGCCGCCATCGTTCGCGAGGACGTCGCGGGTGACAGGCGACTGGTGGCCTACGTCTCCGCGCGGGAGGGCCAGACGCTGGACACGGCCGACCTGCGCGCGGGGCTGCGCCAGCGGCTCCCCGAGTACATGGTGCCCTCGGTCATCGTCACGCTGCCCACCCTCCCGCTCAGCTCCACGGGCAAGGTGGACCGCAAGGCGCTGCCGAAACCGGACGCCGCGTCCACCGGGCGACAGGGCCGCTTCGTGGAGCCCGCCAATCCGCTGGAGCAGCGCATCTCCGCCATCTGGGCGAAGGAGCTGGGCACCGAGCGCGTCGGCGTGCATGACCACCTCTTCGAGGAGCTGGGCGGCACGTCGCTCTCCGTGGTGCGCATCGCCGCACGCTTGAGGGAAGAGCTGGGCCAGCCGCTGCCCGTGGTGTGGCTGTTCGAGCACCCCACCGTGCAGGGCCTCGCCCGCGTGCTGGAGAAACAGGGCGCGCAGTCCGAGGCCGCTGCCACGACACCGCAAGCGGAGCCCGAGCCTCGGCGTCCCCTGTCCAGGCCTTCCACCTCCGGGGCCATCGCCATCATCGGCATGGCGGGTCGCTTCCCCGGCGCGAAGTCCGTGGACGAGTTCTGGCGCAACCTGCGCGGAGGCGTGGAGTCCATCTCCTGGTTCAAGCCCGAGGAGCTGGAGCGCATGCCCGGCCTCCCCGAGGGCATCGACCTGAACCAGCACCCGGCGTTCGTCCCGGCTGGAGGAGTGCTCGAAGGCGCGGACCGCTTCGACCATGCGTTCTTCGACATGTCGCTGCGCGAGGCGCAGTGGCTGGACCCGCAGCAGCGCCTGTTCCTCCAGTCGGCCTGGACGGCCCTGGAAGACGCGGGCATCGACCCCGAGCGCTTCCCCGGGGCCATCTCCCTGTACGCGGGGGCCATCGACTCCGGCTACACGGAGGCGGTGCGCGCCACGGTGCCGCTGGATGGCGCCGCGCTCTTCGAGCTCTACGGCACGGCCACCCACGAGAGCCTGGCGACGAAGACGTCCTTCAAGCTGGGCCTCACGGGTGAGAGCGTCCTCATCCACACCGCGTGCTCCACCGGGCTGGTGGCCGTCCACCTGGCCTGCCAGAACCTGCTCGCCGGCATGTCCGACGTGGCCATGGCGGGGGCGACTCGGCTGTCCGTGCCGCAGCGCACGGGCTACGTGTACCAGGAGGGAATGATTCTCTCGCCGGACGGGCACTGCCGCTCGTTCGACGCGGCGGCGCAGGGCACCGTCTCCGGCAACGGCGTGGCCTGCGTCGTCCTCAAGCGCCTGGAGGATGCGCAGCGGGACGGCGATGCCATCCACGCGGTGATTCGCGCGACGGCGACCAACAACGACGGGCGCGACAAGTCGGGCTTCACCGCGCCCAGTGTGCAGGGCCAGTCCGCGGTCATCCGGCAGGCGCTCGCGCGCTCCGGGGTGTCGGCCTCGGACATCGGCTACGTGGAGGCGCACGGCACGGCGACTCCGCTGGGAGACCCGATTGAAGTGACGGCGCTCCAGCGCGCCTACGGCCTGGGGCCCGAGCACCGGGGCACCATCGCCCTGGCCTCGCTCAAGTCGAACGTCGGCCACCTGGATACCGTCGCGGGGCTCGCGGGCCTCATCAAGGTCGCGCTGTCGCTTCGGCACGGGGAGATTCCTCCGAGCCTGCACTTCGAGCGCCCCAATCCGCAGATTGATTTCGACACCACGCCTTTCTTCGTCAACACCACCCTTCGGCCGTGGCCGAGGAGCGAGACCCCGCGGCGCGCCGCGGTCAGCTCCTTCGGCATTGGCGGCACCAACGCCCACGCCGTGCTCGAGGAGTCCACGATGTCTCCGAGCGGCAGCAGCTCCCGCACGCATCACCTGTTCGTCCTGTCCGCGCGCACGCCCGAGGCGCTGGATGCGGCCTCCAAGCAGCTCGCCTCCCACGCGGAGACGCATGCCGAGGCCCTGCCCGTGGCGGATGCGGCCTTCACGCTCGCGGTGGGCCGCAAGGTCTTCGAGCACCGCCGCGTGGTGGTGGCTCGCGACGCGGCCGAGCTGACGCGGCAGCTCCTCAAGCCCTTCACGCCGACGAAGGTGAAGGACCCGGAGGCCGCGCGGCGCCGCCGCATCGCGTTCATCTTCCCGGGCCAGGGGAGCCAGCAACTGGGCATGGGACGTGAGCTGCTCGACACCGAGCCCACGTTCCGCGCGCATGTCGAGGCGTGCCTGGAGCTGCTGACGCCGACGCTGCGCGCCCAGGTCCGCGCGTTGCTGACCTCCGCGCCGGGTCAGGAGGCGGAGCACGCGGGGTTGCTCGCGGATACTCGCGTCGCGTTGCCCGCGCTGTTCACCGTCGAATGCTCACTCGCGCGGATGTGGATGGACTGGGGCATCAAGCCCCACGCCGTCCTGGGACACAGCTTCGGCGAGTACGCCGCGGCCTGCGTCTCCGGCGTGCTGTCGCTGGAAGATGGGTTGAAGCTGGCCGTGGCCCGAGGCGAGTTGATGCACCGGATGCCTCCGGGCGCGATGCTCGCGGTGGCGCTGCCAGAGTCGCAGGTGCAGCCGCTGCTGACGGGGCGGTTGTCGCTGGCGGCGGTCAACGCGGTGGACCGCTGCGTCGTCGCGGGCCCCGTGGCGGAGGTGGAGCAGCTCCAGGAGACACTGAAGCGCCGGGATGTCGGGGTGGTGCGGATGCCCGCGCCCCATGCGTTCCACTCGGCGGACGTGGAGCCGCTGATGCCCGAGATGTCGCGGGTGGTGGCCTCGCTGCGCCGGTCCGAGCCGACGGTGCGCTACGCCTCCAGCGTGACGGGCGCGTGGGCGCGGGCGGGAGCACTGGCCGAGCCTCAGTACTGGGCCGACCAGATGCGCCAGCCCGTGTTGTTCGCCGATGCGGTGGGCGTGTTGCTTGAAGAGGGTTGCAGCGTGTTGCTGGAGGTGGGGCCGGGTCAGGATTTGACGCCGCTGGTGCGCGCGTCGCTGGGCCAGGACAAGGACAGGGTGAAGGCGCTCGCCACGCTTCGACGGGGCAGCTCCACGCCGGAGCACGCGAGCCTCCTTGCGTCAGTGGGTGAGCTGTGGACCCAGGGCGTGGAGGTGGAGTGGTCGGCATGGTTCGCGCACGAGCAGCGCCACCGCCTGCATCTGCCCACGTATCCGTTCCAGGAGAAGCGCGTCTGGGTGGAGGCGAAGCCTGGGACCGCTCCCGTGCAGCCCCTGGTCGTCTCGGAGGCAGTGCAGATGAAGGCCGCTTCCGGGGCACCGACTCCGGTCGCGGGACCTCCGTCTGGAACGGTGATGGCCTCCGGGTTGGAGCCTCGCCATAGCGCGACGACGGCACCGATGCCTCCGCCCGCGTTGGTCACTCCGTCGGAGTCGTCTGCGTACCGGACCACTCACGTGGCTCCGGCAGCGCCACCTCCGCCACCCATCGCGTCCGAACCTGAGCCCGTGTCCGTCACGCCGGCTCGCGAGGATGCGCCGCGCGGTGCCATCGAGGAGCGACTCGCGGGATTGTGGCGCGAGCGTCTGGGCCTGGAGTTCGTGGGTCGCGATGACGACTTCCTGGAGATCGGCGGCAACTCGCTGATGGCCGCGCAGCTCCTCAATCAGGTCCGCGAAGCGTTCGGCGTACAGCTTCCGCTGGCGGCCCTGTTCGAGGCCCCCACCGTGGCCGGCATCGCCCTGCGCCTGGAGCCTCTCCTGCGACAGGCCCCCGTCGCCGCGCCGACGCGAGAGCTGCCCCTGGTCCCGCTGCCCCGCACGGGCGAGCTGCCACTCTCCTTCGTCCAGGAGCGGGTCTGGCGCCTGGAGCAGCACCTCCCCGGCCTCTCCGCGTACAACATCCCCTTCGTCCTCCGGCTCGAAGGAGACCTGGACGCGGCCACGCTGGCACGCGCGGTCCAGGAGGTCGTCCGCCGACACGAAGCCCTGCGCACGACGTACGACGTGGTGGACGGCCGGCCCGTCCAGCGCTTCCACGATGACGTGCGAATCCCCCTCCCCGTCGTCGACGTGCACGGCACCACACCCGAGCTGCGCGAAGCCGAGGCCATGCGCCTGGCTCGCGAGGAGGCGATGCTCCCGTTCGACCTGGTGAACGGTCCCGTCATCCGGACCTCGCTGCTCCGGCTGGAGCCTCGGCACCACCTGCTCTTGGGCAGCATCCACCACGTCGTCTGCGACACCCTCTCCACCGCGCTCTTCATCAACGAGCTGGTGCAGCTCTACGGCGCCTTCAAGCAGGGCCGCCCGTCGCCCCTGCCGCCTCTGCCCATCCAGTACGCGGACTTCGGCGCGTGGCAGCGCGGAGGCATCCGCGAGGGCCGCTTCCCCGAACAGGAACAGTGGTGGCGCCAGCGGCTCGCGGGCATGCCGCGTCAGCTCGAAGTCGCCACGGACCGCAAGCGCCCCGCGAGCTGCCCGCTCACCTCCGTGCGTCTGCCCGTGGAGTTCCCACGCGCCCTCGCCCGCGAGCTGGGCGCGTTCGGCAAGCGCGAGGGTTTCACGTCGTACATGCTGGTGCTCGCCGCGTGGCAGACGCTGCTGCACCGCTACAGCGGGCAGACGGACATCATCGTCGGCACGCCCCTGGGCAACCGCACCCGCCCGGAGCTGCTGCCGCTCATCGGCTACGTGGCACACTCCGCTGCGTTCCGCACCAGCTTCGCGGACGACCCCACGTTCCGCGAGCTGCTCAACCGCGTGCGCCAGGAGCTGAACGAGGTCCAGTCCCGTCCGGACGTGCCCTTCGAGTACCTGGTCGAAGCGCTCGTCCCCGGCAAGGACATCGGGCGTGGACGCATGACGGACACCGTCTTCGTGTTCCACAGCGGCATCGGCGGCGGCGCGGCGGCCCTGGAGATGACCGGGGTGCGCGGCTCCATCGTCGAAGTCCCGGACGGCCCCGTGCAGTGGGGCACCACCCTGTCCGACCTGACGCTCGTGCTCGGTGACGAATCCGGCCGGGTCCACGGCGCCCTCGAGTACGCGACGGAGCTGTTCGACGCGGAGACCGCCGGTCGGATGGTGGCCCATCTCCACGTGTTGCTCGCGTCCGCGATGGCTCGGCCGGATGAGCGCGTCTCGCGGCTGCCCCTGGCCACCGAGGCGGACCGCGCCACCTGGCCCGCGCCGCGTCCCGTGCGCGCCTCCACCTCCATCCCGGCCCAGCTCGCCGAGCGCTCGAAGCAGAACCCGAGCACCGTGGCCGCCATCATCGGCGACCAGTCCTGGTCCTGGGCGGAGCTGACCCGGCGCGCGGACAATGTCGCCGCGCGGCTGCGCGCCACCGGTGTGACTCCGGGCGCCCCCGTCGCCGTCTGCCTGCCTCCCTCCCCCGCGAAGCTGGCGGTCCTCTGGGGCGTCCTCGAAGCGGGAGGCGCGGTGGTGGCCCTCGGCGCCACCGACCTGGGTGGGCTCGCGACCTATGCGCATCAGGGTGCCGGTTCGCCCCTGCTCATCACCTGGCGTGGGGTCGTCACCTCCTCGAAGCTCGATGCCGCGCGCACGCTGTATCTGGAGGACCTCCTCGATGCCTCCGTGCCCGCGAGCACGGGCGCTCGCGGAACCCGCGCGGACGCGGCGGCCTGGCTGCTGCCCTCGGGTGCGGGCCAGCCGGCGTGGACGTTGGACCACCACGCCCTGGCGGAGCTGTTCACGGCGATGGATGAACGCCTGCGTCCGTCGGAAGGCGGCACGTGGCTCGCGGCAGTGGATACGTCGACGGAGCGTCCCGAGCTGGAGCTGTTGTGGGCGCTCTCACGCGGCCTGCGCGTGGCGTTCCCCTCCGAGCAGGTGTCCGCGCGACTGGTGCGACTGCAAGGCGGCGGTCCTCGCACCCAGCCGATGGACATGAGCCTCATCTACTTCGCGAACGATGAGGACTCGATGACGGGTCCCAAGTACGAGCTGCTCGTCGAAGGCGCGAAGTTCGCGGACGCCCATGGCTTCTCCGCGGTCTGGACGCCCGAGCGACACTTCCACTCGTTCGGCGGCCTCTATCCGCAGCCGGCGGTGGTCGCCGCGGCGCTCGCCACCGTCACCAAGCACATACACCTGCGCTCCGGAAGCGTCGTGTTGCCCCTGCACGACCCGATGCAGGTCGCCGAGCAGTGGTCCGTGGTGGACAACCTCTCCGGTGGACGCGTGGGCCTGTCGGTGGCCACGGGCTGGCACGTGGCGGACTTCTCGTTCGCTCCAGGCAACTTCGAGGACCGTCGCAGCATCCTGATGAAGCACCTGGCGACGCTGCGCTCGCTGTGGCGGGGCGAGAAGATGAAGCGGCTGGGTGGCGGCGGAGTCACGGTGGAGGTCGGCCTGCGTCCGAAGCCCGTGCAGAAGGAGCTGCCGGTCTGGCTCACGGCCGTGGGCAATCCGGAGACGTTCCGACTGGCCGGCGAGGTGGGCGCGGGCGTGCTCACCGGCCTGCTCGCGTTGTCCATCGACGAGCTGAAGCAGAGGGTCGCCCTGTACCGTGAGGCCTGGCGTCGCAACGGCCACCCGGGCCGAGGCCACGTCACGGTGATGCTGCACGCCTTCATCGGAGACGATGAACAGGAAGTCCTTCGCACGGTGCGCAAGCCGCTGCTCGGCTACTTCCGCAGCTCGGCGGAGATCACCGCCACGCTGCTCGCGGCCCAGGGGCACCAGGGTGAAATCGACAAGGTCTCCGAGGAGGACATCAACACCCTCCTGGAGCACACCTTCGAGCATCACGCGAAGGGCACGGGCCTCATCGGCACGGTGGAGAGCGGCTTCAAGCGGCTGCTCGACGTGCGCGTGGCGGACGTGGATGAGATCGCCGCGCTCATCGATTTCGGGCTGGAGACGCCCGTGGTGCTCAAGGGGCTGGAGAAGCTCTCCGCCATTCGAGACCGGCTGATAGAGGAAGCCGCGACACGCCAGGAGCAGGTGCTGGTGGAGGGCGACCAGGGCGTGGGCGAAGTGCTGGAGCTGGCGCGCCAGTCCAGTCGCGTCCTCCTGCACACCTCCGCGCGCCTGGCGCGCACGCTGACCGAACTGCCCGGGGCCCGTGAGGCGCTGGGCCCCGTGGGTGCCCTGGTGCTCGATGGGGCGTCCCCCGAGCTGGCCGCGACGCTGCATCAGAGCTCCGGACTCCAGGTCCTGCTCGCGGGCGGCGCACGTGAAGGCGCGCTGGTGCCCCGAGGCCCCGAGGAGCGCATCCCCTCCGGCCTTCGTCCGTGGATTCTCGACGGCGCGGGCCAACCCGTTCCTGTGGGAGTCGTCGGCGAGCTTGCGCTGGAAGGCGCGGGCCTGCCCTCGGGCCTGTGGCGCTCCGAGGACGAGGAGCGTCGCCGGCTGGTGGCGCATCCGTTGGGAGGTGCATCGCAGGTGTTCCGCACGGGCCGCCATGCGCGCCTGCGCGCGGATGGCCGAGTGGAGAACGTCCAGGTCCAGGTGCCCAAGCCACCCGCGCCCGCCGCGAAGTCGCCCGCACCGAAGGCGGAGAGCTCCGCGTCCCGAGCAGCCACGGTGTCCACCCCGTCCACGGGGATTCCGAGGGCACGGCGAGACAGGCCGCTGCCGTTGTCCTTCGCGCAGCAGCGCCTCTGGTACCTCCAGCAGCTCGACCCGACGAGCACCGCGTACAACAACAGCTCCAGCTTCCGCCTCGTGGGCCCCTTGGACACCGACGCGCTCCAGGCCGCGCTGAACACGCTGGTGCAGCGTCACGAGGTGATGCGGACCACGTACCAGCTCACCGAGAACGGCGCGGTGCAGATCATCCATGCCGGCGGTGGCCTGCCCATGCCGTTGGAGGAAGTGGCCGGAGCCACGCCTGAAGAGCGCGAGTCCGAGCTGCTGCGCCGCTGCCAGGAGAACGGCGCGAAGACGTTCGATTTGGACAAGGGCCCGGTCATCCGCGCGGTGTTGCTGCGCATGGGGCCTCAGGACCACGTCCTCAACATGGTCATGCACCACGCCATCTCGGATGCATGGTGCTCGCTGGTGCTCGCGCGAGAGATGTCGGTGCTCTACGCGTGCTTCAGCGCGGGCATCCCCAATCCCCTGCCCGAGCTGCCCGTGCAGTACGCGGACTACGCGGTCTGGCAGCGGGAGTGGCTGGAAGGCGCGATCCTCGATGGTCAAATCCGCTGGTGGAAGGACCAGCTCGTCGGCGTGCCCGCGCTGGAGCTGCCCGTGGACCGGCCGCGTCCGGCGGTGCAGTCCTACGAGGGCGGCAGCCTGCGCTTCGTGTTGAGCCGCGAGGTGGCGGAGCCCCTGCTCGCCCTCGGTCGCAAGGAGGGCGCCACGTCGTTCATGGTGATGCTGGCGCTGTACCAGGCGCTGCTGGGCCGCCACGCGGGCCAGGACGACTTCGCCGTCGGCATCCCCATCGCGGGCCGTACGCAGCCGGAGACGGAGGGCCTCATCGGCTGCTTCGTCAACACGCTGGCCATGCGCTCCCAGCTCGAGGGAGCGCCGACCTTCCGCGAGTTGCTGGGGCGCGTGAAGAAGCAGTCACTGGGCGCCTTCTCGCGCCAGGACGCGCCCTTCGAGCGATTGATTGAAGTGCTCCAGACGCCGAGAGACCAGAGCCGCACGCCGGTCTTCCAGGTCGTCCTCAACGTCATCAACACGCCCCCCGCGGAGACCTCGCACCAGACGCTCAAGCTGAGCCAGCTCGACATCGCCACGGGGACGTCGAAGTTCGACCTGAGCCTGGAGGTCGTCGAAGGCCATGGCGAACTCGCCTGCCGCTTCGAGTACGCCGCGAAGCTCTTCGATGACGCCACGATGGAGCGGCTCGTCGAGCATCTCAACGTGCTCGCGCGCACCGTGGTGGCCTCACCGGACCTGCCGGTGCAGCGCCTCCCGCTGATGGGTGAAGCGGAGCGGCGCCAGGTGCTGGTGGAGTTCCAGGGCCGCGCCGAGGCCTACCCGCGCGACGTGTCCCTGCACTCGCTCATCGAGGCCCAGGTCCTTCGTACTCCTGGCGCGGAGGCTGTCCGCTTCGAGGACTCCGCTCTCTCCTTCGCCCAGCTCGACGCTCGCGCCAATCAGCTCGCGTGGCACCTGCGCTCTCTCGGCGCTCGCCCCGGTGTCCTCGTTGGTGTCTTCCTGGAGCGCTCGCTCGACCTCGTCGTCGCGCTCCTCGCCGTCCTCAAGTCCGGCGCCGCCTACGTCCCCCTGGACCCGGCCTACCCCCGCGAGCGCCTCGCTGGAATGCTGGAGGACGCCGACGCTCCCGTCCTCGTCACCCACGAGCACCTCAAAGCCGTCCTCCCGCCTCACGCCTCTCGCGTGCTGTGCCTCGACTCCGACTCGGCCGCCCTCTCACGCCAGCCCACCACGACTCCTCCGCCCCTGGCCGGCGCTGACTCCCTCGCCTACGTCATCTTCACCTCGGGCTCCACTGGCCGCCCCAAGGGCGCCATCAATGCCCACTCCGGCATCGTCAACCGCCTGCTGTGGATGCAGCAGCAGTACGAGTTGACGGCTTCAGACACCGTCCTTCAGAAGACTCCCTTCTCCTTCGACGTCTCCGTCTGGGAGTTCTTCTGGCCCCTCATCACTGGGGCGCGACTCGTCCTCGCGAAGCCCGGTGGACACCAGGACCCCGCCTACCTCGTCCGCCTCATCGCCGAGCAGCGCGTCTCCACCGCCCACTTCGTCCCCTCCATGCTCCGCGCCTTCCTGGAGGAGCCGGGCATTGAGAAGCTCTCCGGACTGCGTCGCGTCGTGTGCAGTGGTGAGGCCCTCACCGCCGACCTCGTAGCCCGGGCCCACTCGCGCCTGCCGGCTTCCGCCGAGGTCCACAACCTCTACGGCCCCACCGAGGCCGCCGTCGACGTCTCCTTCTTCCACTGCGCTCGCGGCTCCTCCCTCTCCTCCGTCCCCATCGGCAGGCCCGTCGCCAACACCCGCCTCTACGTCCTCGACTCCCACGGACAGCCCACTCCCATTGGCGTCCCAGGGGAGCTCTTCATCGGCGGCGTCCAGGTGGGCCTCGGCTACTGGCGCAGGCCCCAGCTCACCGCCGAGCGCTTCATCCCCGACGCCTTCTCCGACTCGCCCGAGGCGCGCCTCTACCGCACCGGTGACGTCGCTCGCTGGCTCCCCGACGGCACCCTGGAGTACCTCGGCCGCTCCGACTTCCAGGTGAAGCTGCGCGGCTTCCGCATCGAACTCGGTGACATCGAGGCCGCGCTCCTCTCTCACCCCTCCGTCCGTGACGCCGTCGTCCTTATTCGCGAGGACTCTCCCGGTGACCAGCGCCTCGTCGCCTACGTCACTGGAGACGCGGAGCCGCTGAACGCGGCCCTGCTCAAGGCCCACCTCCAGCCGCGCCTGCCCGAGTACATGGTGCCCTCGGCCTTCACGCACCTGGGCGTGTTGCCGCTGTCGCCCAGCGGCAAGGTGGACCGCAAGGCGCTCCCCGCTCCGGAGGCTCCCGTCGCACAGCCCGGCCGGTACGTCGCGCCTCGGACGCCTCTTGAAGAGACCCTCGCCACCCTCTTCGCGCAGGTGCTCGGCATCGAGCGCATCGGGATTCACGAGGGATTCTTCGAGATGGGCGGCCACTCGCTGCTCGCCACGCAGGTGGTCGTCCGCGTCCGGGCCGCGCTCGGTCTGGAACTTCCCCTGCGCACGCTGTTCGAGGCCCCCTCCGTGGCCGCGCTCGCGGCGCGACTGGATGCCCGTTCCCAGGGCTCCAAGCCCGGAGAGGAGCTACCGCCCCTGGTCCGCGTGGACCGCACGGGACGACTCCGGCTCTCCTTCGCGCAGCAGCGCCTCTGGCTCATCAGCCAGTTCGCCGGCGCGGTCAGCGCGTACAACATCCCGCTCGCCCTGAAGCTGGAGGGTGAGCTCGACCTCTCCGCGCTCCAGCGTGGCTTCGACGCGCTGATGGAGCGTCACGAGGCCATGCGCACCACGTTCCGCGTGGACAACGATGAACCCATCCAGGTCATCCACCCGCCCTTCCCGCTCCCGTTCCAGTTCGTCGACCTCACGTCCATCACCGACGCCGAGGCGCGCCAGACGGAGTCCGTGCGACTGGCCCTGGAAGAAGCGCGACGTCCGTTCGACCTGCTCAGCGGCCCCCTGGCCCGCGCGCTCCTGCTGAAGCTGGGCGAGTCCGAGCACGCGCTGGTGCTCAACATGCACCACATCGTCTCCGACGGTTGGTCCACGGGCGTCCTCGTCCGCGAGATGGCCGCGCTCTACGCGGCCTTCCATGCGGAGCGTCCGTCCCCGTTGCCCGAGCTGTCGGTGCAGTACGCCGACTACGCCGCATGGCAGCGCGCCTGGCTCCAGGGGCCGGTACTGGAGAAGCAGGTCGGCTACTGGCGCGAGAAGCTCGCGGGCGCGCCGACGCACCTGGACCTGCCCACGGACAAACCCCGTCCACCGCAGCAGACCTTCCAGGGCGCCGCGGCGCTGATGCACCTGCCCCTCCCGCTCACGGAGGCGCTGGAGTCCTTCGCACGCCAGGAAGGTGCGACTCCGTTCATGGTGTTGCTCGCGGCGTTCCAGCTCGTCCTGCATCGGCACTCCGGTCAGGACGACATCGTGGTCGGCTCGCCCATCGCCGGCCGGCGGCTGACGGAGTCCGAGGACCTCATCGGCTACTTCGCGAACACCCTGGTGCTGCGCACGCGAATCCAGCCCCAGGCCACGTTCCGCGAGCTGCTGAAGCAGGTCCGGGACACGACGTTGGAGGCCTTCGAGCACCAGGACGTCCCCTTCGAGAAGCTGGTGGAGGAGCTTCACCCCGCGCGTGACGCCAGTCGCACGCCGCTGTTCCAGGTCTCCTTCACGCTGCACAACGCGCCCCTGCCGACCCTGTCCCTGCCAGGACTGTCGCTGCGGCCCATGGACCACCACCACGGCGTCATCCGCTTCGACCTGGAGCTGTCCTTCCACCGCGAGGAGACCGGCTTCCGGGGTGGCATCAACTACGCCACCGCCCTGTTCGACCCGGACACCGTGGAGGCGATGGCCAGCCACCTGCGAGTGCTGCTGGAAGAGGTCATCACCGCGCCGGAGTTGCCCCTCACCCAGGTCTCGATGCTCACGGCCGAGGAGCGTCGTCGCGTGTTGGTGGAGTGGAACGACACCGCCGTGCCCACGCCCCGGCCCGCGTCGATTCACGAGGGCTTCGCCCGACAGGTGGCGAGCACACCCGATGCCGTGGCCATCAAGTACGCCGCGGGGCAGCTCACCTATGCGGCGCTGGCCTCGCGAGCCCACCAGCTCGCCCACCATCTCCACGGCATGGGCGTTCGGCCCGGAGCGCGCGTGGGCCTGTGCGTGGAGCGCTCGCCCGAGCTCATCATCGGAATGCTCGGCATCCTTCAGGCTGGCGCGGCCTACGTACCGCTGGACCCCACCTATCCGGCCGAGCGCCTCACGCACATCGTCCGTGAAGCCGGCGTCAGCGTGCTCCTCACCCAGGAGCACATCGCGAACGAACTGCCCGAGCTGGGCTGCCTGCCTGTCCTCCTGGACGCGGAGTGGAGCCACATCGCGACGCGGCCGACGTCCGCGCTCGCGAGCACCGTGGGCGAGGAGCACCTGGCCTACGTGATGTTCACCTCGGGAAGCACGGGCACGCCCAAGGGCGTCTGCGTGCCCCACCGGGGCGTGCTGCGACTGGTGCAAGGCAACACGTTCATGCGCTTCGGTCCCCGGGAGGTCTTCCTCCAGCTCGCGCCCGTGGCGTTCGATGCCTCCACCCTGGAGATCTGGGGCGCGCTGCTCAACGGTGGCCGGCTGGTGCTCGCGCCGCCGAAGGCGCAGTCGCTCGAAGCGCTGGGGGCGCTGCTGAAGGACTCCGGCGTCACCGCGCTGTGGCTGACGGCGGCCCTGTTCGACCAGGTGGTGCAGCATCAGGGCGAGGCCCTGGCGGGCGTGCGACAGGTGCTCGCGGGCGGCGATGTACTGCCAGTGCAGCGAGTGAGAGAGCACCTCGCGCGGCTGTCTCCCGAGGCCGTGCTCATCAATGGCTACGGCCCCACGGAGAACACGACCTTCTCCGCCACGCACACGTTGAGGGCCGGGGACTCACCCGAGCGCTCGGTCCCCATCGGCCGACCCCTGTCGGCTTCGACGACGTACGTGCTGAACGAGACCTTCCAGCCCGTGCCGCCAGGAGTCCCGGGAGAGTTGTTCGTCGGAGGCGACGGCCTCGCCTGGGGTTACCTCAACCGCCCGGACCTGACGGCCGAGCGCTTCGTCCCGCATCCCTTCGCCACCACTCCGGGCGCGCGGCTGTACCGCACCGGAGACAAGGTGCGCTGGCGCGCGGACGGCACGTTGGAGTTCCTGGGCCGCGTCGACTTCCAGGTGAAGATTCGCGGCTTCCGCATCGAGCCCGGCGAGGTGGAGGAGACGCTGCGGCGCTTCGCCGGCATGCGAGAGGTCATCGTCGTGGCTCGCGAGGACGTCCCCGGTGACAAGCGGCTCGTCGCCTACGTCGTGCCGGAGGTCGCGGGCGTGGACCTGGCGGCGCTGAAGACCTTCGTCCAGCGCCAGCTCCCCGAGTACATGGTGCCCTCGGCGTTCGTCGAGCTGGCCGCCCTGCCCCTCTCGGCCAACGGCAAGGTGGACCGCAAGGCCCTGCCCCTGCCGGAGCAGCCCGTCACGACGGCCGAGGACGCGGCGCCGCGAAGCCCGCTGGAGGCGCGGCTCGCGGCCATCTGGGCGGAAGTCCTGCACCTCGACACCGTGGGCATCCACGATGACTTCTTCGAGCTGGGAGGCCACTCGCTCCTGGCGACGCAGGTGGTGTCGCGAATCCGCGCCACGCTGGGCGTGGAGCTCCCGCTGGGCGAGCTGTTCGGCGCGTCCACGGTGGCGACCCTGGCCGCGCGGCTCGGCTCGGCCACGGGAGTGAAGGCCCCCGCCCTCACGCGAGTGCCGCGCACGACGGACCTGCCGCTGTCGTTCGCCCAGCAGCGCCTGTGGTTCATCGACCAGCTCGAGCCCGGGTCCACGCTGTACAACAACCCGTTCCCGCTGCGCCTGGAGGGCACGCTGGATGAGCGCGCCCTCCGGCGCACCTTCGACGAGCTGGTCCGGCGCCACGAGTCGCTGCGCACCACGTTCCGCTCCGAGGCGGGACAGCCCGTCCAGAAGATCCACCCCGCGACCTTCGTGCCCGTGCAGAAGGTGGACCTGTCGCGCATCGACGAGGAGGACCTGCGCACCGCGGAGGCCTACCGGCTGGTGAACGAAGAGGCCCGTCGTCCATTCGACCTGGCCCGGGGCCCGCTGCTGCGGACGCTGCTGCTGAAGCTCCGGCCCCAGGAGCACATCCTGGTGCTCCACGTGCACCACATCGTCTCGGACGGCTGGTCGCTCGGCGTGTTCGTGCGCGAGCTGACGGCGCTGTACGAGGCCTTCCGTCGGGGCCTGCCATCGCCGCTGCCGGAGCTGTCCATCCAGTACGCGGACTACGCCGTGTGGCAGCGCTCGTGGCTGCGAGGCGACACGCTCAAGGCGCAGGTCGGATGGTGGAAGCAGCAGTTGGAGGGCGCGCCCTTCGCGCTGGACATGCCCACGGACAAGCCGCGTCCGGCCGTGTTCAATCACCGGGGCGCCGTCCTCGACGTGCGCATTCCGCTGAAGCTCTCCCAGGCGGTGGAGGCGCTGGCGAACAAGGAAGGCGCCACGCCTTTCATGGTGTTGCTGGCGACGTTCCAGACGTTGCTCTACCGGTACTCGGGGCAGGACGACATCCTCGTCGGCTCGCCCATCGCCAACCGCAACGTGGGAGATACGGAGGGGCTGATCGGCTTCTTCGTGAACACGATGGTGCTGCGCGCGAGCTTCGGTCCGAAGCAGTGCTTCCGCGAGCTGCTGGCGCAGGTGCGCGACAGGACGCTGGGCGCGTACGAGCACCAGGGCGTCCCGTTCGAGAAGGTCGTCGAGGAGCTGACGCCTCAGCGCGACGCGAGCCGCACGCCGCTGTTCCAGGCCATGTTCACGCTCCAGAACGCGCCCCTGCCGGAGATCGTCCTGCCGGAGCTGTCCGTGTCGGCGGCGGACATCGACGACACGGGCCTCGCCATGTTCGAGCTGGGCTTGGACCTGTTCCGCGCCCCCGAGGGCTTCGGCGGAGCGTTCAGCTACAGCACCGACCTCTACGAGCGAGCGACCCTGGAGCGTTTCTCCGCGCACTTCCTGCTGCTGCTGCGCGCCATCATCGCGTCGCCGGAGACGCCGCTGGCGGAGCTGCCGTTGTTGCCACCGGAGGAGCGCCAGCAGTTGATCCTGGAGTGGACGGGAGAGCGCGAGGACCTGCCCGCGGATGCGCGCATCCACGCGCTCATCGAGGCGCAGGTGGCCAGGACGCCGGACGCGACGGCGGTGGTATCGGGCGAGGACTCCGTCACCTATCGCGAGCTGGACGCCCGGGCCTCGCGACTGGCGCGGAGGCTGCGCGAGCTGGGTGTCGGCCTGGAGGCGCGCGTCGCAGTGTGCATGGAGCGCTCGGTGGAGTTGCTGGTGTCGCTGCTGGGGGTGCTCAAGGCCGGCGGCGCCTACGTGCCGTTGGACCCGGAGTACCCGGCGGAGCGACTGGCCTTCATGTTGGAGGACAGCGGCGCGCGAGTCGTGGTGTCGCGCGGACTGGTGCGCGAGAAGCTGGGAGACGCGGCCGGGCGCATCTGGCTGGACGTGGACACGGTGCCTCGTGACGGTGACGTGGCTCCCCTCACCGTGGACGTGCCTCCAGAGGCGGCGGCGTACGTGCTGTACACGTCCGGCTCGACGGGGCGACCCAAGGGCGTGGTGGTGCAGCACCGCTCGCTGGTGAACTTCACGCAAGCGGCGTGGAAGACCTATCCCGTGGAGCCGGGCGACCGGATGCTCCAGTTCGCGTCCATCAGTTGGGACACGAGCGCGGAGGAGATCTACCCCTGCCTCACGCGAGGCGGGACGCTGGTGCTGCGCACCCCGGACATGCTGGACGCGCCGGAGGTGTTCCTCGCGAAGTGCGAGGCGGCGGGCGTGACGCAGCTCAACCTGCCCACGGCCTTCTGGCACGAAATCACCGCGAGCCTGGAGGAAGGCCGCGCCCACCTGCCGATCCAACTCAAGTGGGTGGTGATGGGTGGCGAGCGCGCGGCCCCCGAGCGGGTCGCCGCGTGGCGGCGCACCGTGGGCACGGCCATTCCCCTGCGCAACACCTACGGGTTGACCGAGGTGACGGCGGTGGCCACCGCTGTGGACCTGATGTCCATCGCGTCCTCCCAGGGCGCACAGGAAGTGCCCATCGGTCGGCCGCTGACGAACGTGACGACGTACGTGCTCGACAGTGCCTTCGTGCCCGCACCGACGGGCGTGGTGGGCGAGCTGTACATCGGCGGCGAGGGCGTCGCGCGGGGCTATCTGGGACGCGCGGACCTGACGGCGGAGCGCTTCATCCCCAGTCCCTTCGGACAGGGAGCGCGGCTCTACCGCACGGGCGACAAGGCCCGCTGGAGACGGGACGGAGGCATGGAGTACCTGGGCCGAGGCGACACGCAGGTGAAGCTGCGCGGCGTCCGCATCGAGCTGGGTGAAATCGAGGCCGCGCTCCGCGCTGTCCCGGAGGTCCGGGACGCGGTGGTGCAGGTGCGAGAGGACGTCCCCGGCGACAAGCGCCTGGTGGCGTATGTGGTGCCCGCCGGAGCGACACCGGAGGCGATGCCGGAACTGGACGTGCTGGCCCTGCATGACCACCTCCAGCGACACCTGCCACCGTACATGGTGCCGGCGGCCTTCATGCCGCTCGCGGTGCTGCCGCTCACGCCCAACGGCAAGGTGGACCGCAAGGCCCTGCCCGCGCCGGACGCGAACCTCCATCGCGTCACGCGAGAGTTCGAGCCGCCCGCGACGCCCACGGAGGAGCGACTGGCGGAGCTGTGGCGCGAGCTGCTGCGAGTCCCGACGGTGGGCCGCCGCGACAACTTCTTCGAGCTGGGAGGCCACTCGCTGATGGCCACGCGGCTGGTGGCGCGCGTCCGCGAGGACTTCAACGTGGAGCTGGGGCTGCGAGCGTTCTTCGAGGCCCCCACGCTGGCGGGACTCGCGGAGCGCCTCTCCGGAGCGACGTCGAGCACGTCCCTGCCCGAGCTGGGAAGACATCGCGGACAAGGCCCCGTGCCCCTGTCCTTCGCGCAACAGCGCCTGTGGTTCCTGGACCAGCTCCAGCCGGGCACGTCGCTCTACAACATGCCCGTGGCGCTGCGCCTGTCCGGACGCGTGGAGCACACCGCGTTCGGCCGGGCCGTGGATGAGCTGGTGCGCCGCCATGAGACGCTGCGCACCACGTTCCACGCGGTGGCGGGAGAGCCTCATCAAGTCATCCACCCCGCCCTGCCCGGAAACCTCCGGGTGGTGGACCTCACGAGCAGGTCCGCCGAGCAGCGGTCGGAAGAGACGACGCGGCTCGCGATGGAGGACGCGACGCTTCCGTTCGACCTCGCCTCGGGTCCGCTCATGCGCACCACGCTGGTGGTGCTGGAGCCGGACGAGCACGTGCTGCTCTTGTGCATGCACCACACCATCTCCGACGGCTGGTCCCAGACGGTGCTGGTGCGCGAGCTGGTCCAGCTCTACGAGACGTTCCGCCACGGCCTCCCATCGCCGCTGCCGGAGCTGCCGATGCAGTACGGGGACTACGCCCGCTGGCAGCGCGACTGGCTCCAGGGAGAGACGCTCCAGACGCAGCTCGACTGGTGGAAGGGACAACTGGCGGGAGCGCCCGGAACCATCGACCTGCTCACCGACAAGCCTCGCCCGGCGGTGCTCTCGCACCAGGGCGCGAGCGTTCCCCTGAACATGTCACGCGCGCTCAGCGACGCGCTGGAGGCCCTGGCGCGCCGTGAACGCGTCACGCCCTTCATGTTGTTGATGGCCGGGTTCCAGACGTTGTTGCACCGGTACTCGGGGCAGGACGACATCCTCGTCGGCTCGCCCATCGCGGGGCGACACCACGCCCGGACGGAGGGCCTCATCGGCTTCTTCGTCAACACGCTGGTGCTGCGCGCCCGCTTCGCGCCGGACCTCACGTTCCGGCGCCTGCTGGCCCAGGTCCGCGACATGACGCTCGGGGCCTACGAGCACCAGGACATCCCCTTCGAGCGCCTGGTGGAGGCGCTTCAGCCAACGCGTGACTTGAGCCGCACGCCGCTGTTCCAGGCCCTCTTCGTCTTGCAGAACACGCCGACCGCGGAGATGGCGCTGCCGGAGCTGACGCTGCGGAGCGTGGACGTGGAGCACACCGTGAGCCGCTTCGAGTTGGAGCTGGCCCTGGTCCGGTCGCCAGAGGGCTACATCGGAGGCCTCTCCTACAAGACGGAGCTGTTCGAGCGCTCGACCGTCGAGCGCCTCGGGGCACACCTGCTGCGCTTGCTGGAAGCGGCCGTCGCCGAAGCGGACGCGCCACTGTCCACCCTGTCGTTGATGACGGAGGCGGAGCGCCAGCGAGTCCTCGTCGAGTGGAATGACACCCGCGCGGCCTACCCCTCCGAAGCCACCCTGCCCCAGTTGTTCTCCGAGCAGGTCAAGCGGACGCCCGAGGCCATCGCCCTCCAGTTCGAGGGCCAGCGCCTCACCTACGCGGAGCTCGACGCACGCTCGAACCAGCTCGCTCGGCATCTGCTGTCCCTGGGGCTGGGTCAGGAGCCGCGCCTCGCCGTGTGCATCCCGCGCGGCCTTGAGCTTTACGTGGCGCTGCTTGGCATCCTCAAGGCGGGCGGCTGCTACGTCCCACTCGACGCAACCCATCCGTCGCGGCGAATCGCCTTCATGCTGGAGGACTCCAGCGTCGCCGGGGTCCTCACCGTGAGCGCGGTCCAGGGCGTGCTGCCCTCGGGCGCGTGGCCCGTGGTGGCGCTCGACACCGACGCGGTCCGCATCGCGAGCCAGTCCACGGAGCCGCTCTCCGTTCCGCTCGGCTCGGACAACCTCGCGTACGTCACGTACACGTCGGGCTCCACGGGAACGCCCAAGGGCGTGGCCATCACCCACCGGGGTGTGCTGCGCCTCGTCTTCGGCATGGGCTTCGCGTCCCGCGAACCGGGTGAGGTCATCCTCCAGGTGGCGCCGCTGACGTTCGACCCCACCGCGTTGGAGATCTGGAGCGCGCTGCTCACGGGTGCCCGGCTCGCCGTGTACCCGCCGAGCACCCCAGAGGTGACGGAGCTGGCCCGGGTCATCGACGAGCACCGTGTCACCACCGCGCTGCTGGCGACCGCCCTCTTCGACGTCATGCAGCAGCACGAGCCGGAGGCCCTGTCCCGACTGCCCCGGCTGTGGGTGGGTGGCGACGTGCTGCCCGTCCCCACGGCTCGCGAGCGGTTGGCGCGAGGGCTCGCGCTCACCAACGCGTACGGCCCCACGGAAGTCACCGTGGTGACGACGCAGCAGGCGCTGTCACCCGGCAAGGTCCAGGGCGACTCGGTCCCCATCGGCAGGCCCATTCCGAACACCCAGGTCTACGTCCTGGATGCATCGCTGCGGCCTGTCCCGGTGGGCGTGCCCGGAGAGCTGTTCATCGGAGGCCCTGGCCTCGCGCGAGGCTACCAGGGACGTCCGGCGCTCACCGCCGAGCGCTTCGTTCCGCACCCCTTCGCCACCATGCCGGGCGAGCGCCTCTACCGCACGGGAGACCGCGTGTGCTGGACGGAGGACGGCGCGCTGCGCTTCCTCGGACGCATCGACCTCCAGGTGAAGGTGCGCGGCTTCCGCATCGAGCTGGGAGAAGTCGAGTCCGCGCTGCGCACGCATCCCGAGGTGCGAGAGGCGGCCGTCATCGTCCGGGAAGACATGCCGGGCGACAAGCGCCTGGTCGCCTACGTCGTCACGACTGACGGCAAGGCCCCCACGGGCGAGGACCCGAGAGCGTGGCTGCGGCAGCGGCTGCCCGAGTACATGGTGCCCGCGCACGTCATGTACCTGTCCGCGCTGCCGCAGACGACGCACGGCAAGGTGGACCGCAAGGCCCTCCCGGTGCCGGACGCGTCGGGCTTCGACACGGGGCGGCCCCACGAGGCGCCCGCGACGCCCTTCGAGTCGAAACTGGCCGAGCTGTGGACGGAGCTGATCCAGGTCCCCCGCGTGGGCCGTCACGACAGCTTCTTCGAGTTGGGTGGCCACTCGTTGATGGCGACGCGACTGGTGGCGCGCATCCGCGCGGACCTGGGACTGGAGCTGGGCGTCCGAGCCCTCTTCGAGTCCCCCACCCTGGCGGGCCTCGCGGAGCGGCTCCAGCAAGGGCTGTCCACGGAACACAAGCGGATGGTGCTGCCGCCGCTGGTGCCCGTGCCGCGCGAAGGGCCGCTGCCGCTGTCCTTCGCCCAGCAGCGACTGTGGTTCCTGGACCAGCTCCAGCCGGGACAGGCGCACTACAACATCCCCTGGGCGCTGAAGCTCCAGGGCGCGGTGAACCTGGCCTCGCTCCAGCAGGCCTTCGACGCGCTGGTGCGGCGTCACGAGTCACTGCGCACCACGTTCCGCATGGAAGGCGGCGAGCCACGACAGGTCATCCACCCGGCGGTGAGCCAGTCGTTCCACACGGTGGACCTGACGACGCTGTCTCCCGAGCAGCGTGAAGCCGAGGTGCTCCGCCTCTCCACGGAGGACGCGCTCCGGCCGTTCGATCTGGCCACGGGGCCCCTGCTGCGAGTCACCGTGCTGCACGTCACCGGGACGGAACACGTCCTGCTCGTGTGCATGCACCACATCGTCTCGGACGGCTGGTCCATGGGTGTGCTGGTGCGCGAGCTGACCCAGCTCTACGAGGCCTTCCAGCGAGGAGCCCCGTCGCCGTTGCCTGAGATGCCGGTGCAGTACGCGGACTACGCGGTGTGGCAGCGTGGCTGGCTCAAGGGTGAGGCCATGAGCGAGCAGCTCGGGTGGTGGAAGCGTCACCTCGATGGCGTTGCCCCCGCGCTGGAGCTGCCCACGGACAGGCCCCGTCCAGCGGTCCTCTCGACGCAGGGCGGACTGGCGTCCTTGAGACTGTCTCCCGCGCTGAGCGATGCGGTGGACACGGCGACCCGGCAGGAGAAGGTCACCCCCTTCATGTTGTTGCTGGCCGCGTTCCAGGCCCTGCTCCAGCGGTACTCGGGGCAGGACGACGTGGTGGTCGGCTCGCCCATCGCGGGGCGGCGTCATGCACGGACGGAAGGCCTGCTGGGCGTGTTCATCAACACCCTGGCGCTGCGCGCGCGCTTCACGCCGGAGCTGACGTTCCGAGGCCTGCTGGCCCAGGTGCGTGACACCACACTGGGGGCCTACGAACATCAGGACCTCCCCTTCGAGCGATTGGTGGAGGAGCTGCAGCCCGCCAGGGACTTGGGCCGCACGCCCCTGTTCCAGGCCATGTTCGTGCTGCAGGACACGCCGACTCCGGAGCTCGCGCTGTCGGACCTGACACTCAAGAACGTGGACGTGGAGCACAGCTCGACCAAGTTCGAGCTCAACCTCCACATGACCCGCGCCGCCGACGGCTACCAGGGCGGACTCGCCTTCAGCACGGACTTGTTCGAACCGGCCACGGCCGAGCGACTGCTGCATCACTTCCAGCATCTGCTGGAGCGCGCGCTCGCCACGCCGGATGCACCGCTGGCAACCCTCTCGTTGCTCACGGACGAAGAGCGGAAGCGACTGCTCCCGAATGCCGTCAACGAGACGGCCCGGCCGGGACTGCCCTTCCCTCGACTCTTCGAGCAACAGGCGGCGCGGACGCCCGAGGCCCCAGCGCTTCGTTGCGAGGACCAGGAGTGGAGCTACCGCCAGCTAGACCAGCGCGCCAACCAGCTCGCGCATCACCTGCGTGCGTTGGGCGCCGGGCCGGATGTGCCCGTGGCCCTGTGCCTGGAACGAGGTGTGGAAGTGGTCGCCGCGCTGCTCGCGGTCCACAAGGCGGGAGCGGCCTACGTCCCGCTGGAGCCGTCACAGCCCGCGGCGCGACTGCGCGGGCTGGTGGAGGAAGTGTCGGCGCCCATTGTCGTGACGGAGGCGCGCCACGCGGGCGCCTTCGACGGACTCGCGGTCCGGTGTGTGCGGATGGATGCGGACGCGGCGGTGCTCGCGAACGAGCCCCTTCATGCAACGGGAGTGGAGGTCGGTCCGGAACACCTGGCCTACGTGCTCTTCACGTCGGGCAGCACGGGGCGGCCCAAGGGCGTGGCGGTGCCACATGGCCAGCTCATGAGCTACGTGCACGCGGCCATCGAGCGACTGCGGCTGACCGCGTGCGCGAGCTTCGCGATGGTCTCCACCTTCGCCGCCGACCTGGGCAACACGGTGTTGTTCCCCGCGCTCGTCACGGGTGGGCTGCTGCACGTGTTGACGCAGGAGCGGGCGCGGAGTCCGGAGGGAGTGGCCGAGTACTTCCAGCGCCACGCGGTGGACTGCATGAAGGTCGTCCCGTCGCATCTGGCCGCGCTGCTCACGGCGCCGGAGCCCCGATGCGTGCTGCCACGCAAGCGACTGGTGCTGGGCGGAGAGTCGTCCTCGTGGGCGCTCTTGGAGAAGGTCCATGCGCTCGCGCCGGAGTGCGAGGTCTTCAATCACTACGGGCCGACGGAGACGACGGTGGGAGTCCTCGCGGGGCGGGTGGAGCTGCCGCCCGGTGACCATGCTCCCGCGCAGGTCCCGCTCGGTCGGGCCCTGGGACAGACGCGCCTGTACGTGCTCGACGCGGCCCTGCGACCCCTTCCCGTGGGGATGCCCGGCGAGCTGTACGTGGGAGGGCCCCAGGTGGCCCGAGGCTACTTCGGGCGTCCGGACCTGACGGCGGAGCGCTTCCTCGCGGACCCGTTCAGCACGGCGAGCGAGGCGCGCATGTACCGCACGGGAGACCGGGTGCGCTGGCTCGCGGATGGGCGCATGGAGTTCATCGGACGCATGGACTTCCAGGTGAAGGTGCGCGGCTTCCGGGTAGAACCCGGTGAGGTCGCCGCGGTGCTCCGCGAGCACGAGGCCCTGCGAGACGCCGTCGTGGTGGCACGAGACGATGGCGCGGGAGACCGGAGGCTCGTGGCCTACGTCGTGGCCTCCACGCCGTCCGCACCGGATGCGATGACGCTGAGGACATGGCTCCAGCAGCGCCTGCCCGAGTACATGGTGCCGTCCGCCTTCGTCGCCCTGCCCTCCCTGCCCCTGACGCTCAACGGCAAGGTGGACACGAGGGCCCTGCCGGAGCCGTCCCTCGACGCCTCTGGAACGGAAGCCACGCTCCCGCCGAGGACACCGCTGGAGTTGAGGCTGGTGCGCATCTGGGAAGAGGTGCTCGGAGTCCGCGCCGTCGGAGTCCGCGCCAGCTTCTTCGAGCTGGGTGGCCACTCACTGATGGCCGTGCGCCTCATGGCGGCGGTGAGCGAGGCGGTGGGCCGTCCGGTTCCGCTGGCCGCGCTCTTCCAAGCGCCCACTGTGGAGCAGCTCGCGGTGCTGCTCAGCGGCAACGCCCCGCTCACCTCGTCCACGCTGGTGCCCTTCGGTGCCCTGCGTCCGGATGGGAAGACACCGTTCTTCTGCGTGCACCCGGTGGGAGGCAACGTCCTCGCCTACGCCGAGCTGGCCCGCCGACTCGGAGCGGACCGTCCCTTCATCGGCCTCCAGGCGCGAGGTGTGAATGGAGAGGCCACACCGCGAGGCTCCGTCGAGGAGATGGCGCGGGCCTACGTGGAGGCGATGCGTGAGGTCCAACCCTCGGGGCCCTATCTGCTGGGAGGCTGGTCGCTCGGCGGCGTCATCGCCTACGAGATGACCCAGCAGCTCCGCGCGCGGGGAGAACAGGTGGAGCTGCTCGCGCTCATCGACAGCTACGCCCCGGACGTGACGCGGGCCCAGGAGCCGTCGGAGCTGGACCGGTTGCAGATGGTCGGCCTGTTCGCGAGGGACTTGCTCGGGGCCTCGCTGACGAACCTGGAACTCGACTTCGAAGCGCTCGCCACGATGGAGCCGGACGCGGCCCTGGAGCACCTGCTCGCGGCGAGCACGCGCGCGGGAGTCCTGCCGCCCGGAACGGACCCCGAGCAACTGAAGGCACTGCTGCGGGTCTTCGAGGCGAACCTGGGCGCCGCGCGTCGCTACGTGGCGAAGCCCCTGTCCACGCGCGCGCTGCTGTTCAAGGCGACCGAGCACGACGCGGAGCTGCCCGCGGATGGAGGATGGTCCTCTCTCATCGGAGAGGGTCTGGAGCGGCACCCGGTGCTGGGAGACCACTACGGCCTGCTGCGTGAGCCCGGCGTGCGCACGCTGGCCGAGCGACTGAGCGACGCGCTGAAGTCCGCGCGCTGAGCTGGGACAGACGGTGGCTGCCGCGACTCGGACTCACGGGTCCGACGCGGCAGCCACTCGAGGTGGCGGGACGACTACGGCGTCGCGGGTGTGCGCTGATGACTGGAGCCAGTCCCCTGATGACTGCAGTCATCGGCTGGGGGCCCGAGTGGAACGCTCTGCTCCAGTAAAGTCGCGGGGTTGCGGGTCCGGGATGGCTGGCATTCGCGCTGCAATGAGGGAGAGCACGGGCGAGACGACGAACTCCTCGCCGCGGCGGTCCCCCATCGCTTTCCTGAAACAGGTGATCCCATGGTCAAGCTCAAGCCCTCGTCCCTCTCCTCCCCGAAGCTGAACAAGAACCCGGCGGACTCCACCTCGGTCACCCCGCCGAAGAAGACGCCCTCCTCGGTTCCCACGCAGCAGGACGTGAAGTTCCGCAACCCCACGAATGCGCCCTCGCAGTCGCAGCGGCCGACGGATGGGTTCGATGGCAGGAACCCCGCGGCCGGCGGTCGTGGCACGCGCGCGCTGGATGCGCTCTCGAACGTGTCGGGGGCCGTCACGCCCGCGATGGAGACGCTCGCGAACGTGTCGGGGGCCGCCCTGCCCGCGATGCAGGCGTTCTCGCCCATGATGGGCGGAGGACTGCCCGCCATGGGAGGGGCGCTCTCGCCCATGATGGCCGGGGGCCAGCCCGCGATGCAGGCGTTCTCGCCCATGATGGGCGGCGGACTGCCGTCGATGGAGCAGTTCTCGCCCATGAACGCGCCCATGCCGAGGGGCCTGCCCTCGATGGACGGGCTCCCGCAGGATCTCGGGTTCCCCACCGCGCCGCCGATGATGACGCGGGACATGCTGGAGGGCATGCAGGTGCCCTCGCTGCCGGGCCCCGTCGACTTCGCGCCCCGTGGGCTGCCCTCGCAGCTCCAGGACTTCGCTCCGCTGCCCTCGCAGCTCCAGGACTTCGCTCCGCCGCCCTCGCTCCAGGCGCCCGTCAACCCCGCGCCGCGCGGGCTGCCCCCGCAGTTGAGGGACTTCGCGCCGGCCCGTGAGGCCACGCCACTCGCCGCGCCGCAGGCCGAGCCGGAGTCCTCCGGCATCCCGAGCGCCAATGACAAGCGCCCGGCCGGGGACAAGCGCTCGGCGGCGCAGATCGTCGACGACTCGCCCGCGCTGAAGAACCTGGGCCGTCAGAAGGACATCAAGTTCGACCAGCTCTGCAAGCAGACGGGCATCGACCCCAAGCTGGACCTGAAGGACGCGAAGCAGAACCCGGACGCGGTGTTCCGCCTGGCCAAGGTGCTGGAGTTCATCGACAGCGCGAAGGCGTCGAACGGTGGGGACCGGGACAGCAAGGTGAAGAACGGCAAGGGTGACGGCAACATCGAGGGCATCACGAAGAGCGGTGATGCGCGGCACGGCACCGAGGCCGGCATGGTGAAGGACTTCGCCGAGCAGGGTTACTCATTCCTGGGCGAGCAGCAGCTTCCGACGACGAAGGACACGCACGTCAAGGCGGACGGGAGCAACAAGGACAACTTCCAGTGGGCCGCGGGTGAGGCGGGCAAGCACCTGTGGTTCCTGCCGGCGGTGAGCAACGTGCTGACGGGCATCGGCGACTCGGAGGGTGGCGTGAAGGGCGTCTTCGAGGGCGCGGCCAAGGGCTACGTCAACACGCTGAAGGGCGCCGCGGAGGGTGTCCTCGGGGCCGTCACGACGGGCCGAGTGAACCCGGCCTCGCTCCTGCTCGGTGGCGCGGCGGGCGCGCTGGCCAACACGGAGGCCGCTCCGCAGGTGGTGAAGGACATCGCCGGCATGCTGTGAGCTTGAATCGAAGTGGGTGACCCGAGCGGGGGAGCTGCTCGGTAGAGGGGCCCTCGGAGCAACCTTGCGGCGGCAGGGAAGCTCCGAGGGCTTTTCTATTCGACCGTTCCACCACGACAGGCCGCGCTCCCCAAGGACCCAGTCCCTTGGGGAGCGCCAATCATGCCGTGGTGAGCGGGAACCTCAGCGCGGTGTGACCTTGAGCAGCTTGCCGTTGGTGGCGTCGGTCAGCAGGTAGAGGGCGCCATCGGGCCCCTGCACCACCTCGCGGATGCGCTCGGCGCGGTCCTTGAGCAGGTGCTCCTCGCCCACGACGAGGTCATTGCGCACCATGAGCCGCACCAGGGCCTGGCTGACCAGTCCTCCCACGAAGATGTCGTTGCGCCACTCGGGGAACAAGGTCCCCGTGTAGATGGCCATCCCCGAGGGGGCAATCACCGGGTCCCAGTAGTACACGGGCTGCTCCATGCCCGGGCCCTGGGGGCTGTCGTGGATCGGCGCGCCGCTGTACTCCTCGCCATACCCGATGGTGGGCCAGCCGTAGTCCTTGCCCTTCTCGGGCCGGTTGAGCTCGTCGCCCCCCTTTGGCCCCATCTCCACCGTCCACAGCCGGTTCTGGCTGTCGAGCGCCGCCGACAAGACATTGCGGTGGCCCACCGACCAGATTTCGGGCTTCGCGCCCGCGGTGTTCACGTATGGGTTGTCCTGGGGCACGGAGCCGTCGGGATTGATGCGGACCACCTTGCCGAAGTGGCTCTTCACGTCCCGCGCCTGCACCCGGCCCGCGAGGATGGAGCGCTCTCCGAGCGTGACGAACAGCTTGCCGTCGGGGGTGAACACCAGCCGTCCGCCCGAGTGCAGCGTCGACTCGAGCGTGGGCATCATGCGGAAGATGACCTGAACCTCCTCCACGCGAGGCTGCGCGCCATCCACGAGCTGCGCGCGCGCCACCGCCAGTCCGTTGCCGCCCGTGCGTGGCTCGGCATAGGTCCAGTAGATGAGTTTGCTTTGCGCGTAGTCGGGACCGACTTCCACGTCGAGCAACCCGCCCTGGCCACGGGCATCCACGGCGGGCAGCCCCGCGACGGCGGGCGACTTCGCGCCCTGCGGAGTGACGATGTAGAGCGAGCCGGTGGCCTTCTCCGTCACCAGCATGCGCTGGTCGGGCAGGAAGGCGATGGCCCAGGGGTTCCTGAAGCCGGATGCAATCTCAGTGACCTGGATTGCCGTCTGCGATTGGATGGCCGGGGCGCGTGTCTGCTGGGGGAAGGCCGGAGAGAACTCGGGCACGTTGGGCGGGCCCTGCGGAACCGGGGGGCCGCTGGGAAGAACGCCCGCGTCTTCGGGCGGGACACCCGCGTCTTCCGGCGGGACACCCGCATCCTGCCGCGGGACGCCCGAGTCTGGGGGCGTCGGCGTGGGGTCGGGGTCATCGCTGCAACCGACGAGGAGGGCTGCGACGATGAGGGGCATCGACAGGACTCGCATGCGACTCTCTCCTGGGGGAATGAGGGGGAGGAGAAGTTGCTGTCATGCGTCCTGACGCGCAAGTCTCGTCGCGGGAAGGCCGCGATTCAGCCCGAGACCGTGCGGCGCCGGGCATCCGACGGTGGAAAGTTACGCTGCTCACGGCCCGTCCCGCCACCCGAGGGTTTCACTGCCCCCCTTCGCGAACTGGAGGTCACCTCGGCGGGTTCACCACGAGGTAGGAGACCTCGGTGCCGGAGTAGCGAGGCTGGTACCAGGTGCCTCCGCAGTTCTGGTACGTGACGCCGCCGACCACCGCCGTTGAACACGACGGAGGAAGCGAGCGAGTCACTGAGCCGATGGCAGCCGCGGTCGCCGTCACGGCGGCGGCCGTCGCCACCGGGTGATAGTTCCGGTCGACATCCACGTCGATGTCCCGGTGCACGTCGACATTCCGGTTGACGTTGTTGTTGACGTGGGTCGTCGTCGTGGTGCGGACCTCACGCGCCTCGGCGCTCCCGGCGAGCAGTCCGAAGCCGAGGACGACCGCGAGGGTCTTCAGGGTTGAAAAGGGGCTCATGGGTTCACGCTCCTTGCTCACGGGCTTCTTCCGGGATTCGACGGGCCTGTATCGAATTGAATCCGGTGGGAATCCTTCGGGGGGTTGAACGCAAACACGGCATTGTTGACATTGGGCTTCAGGTTCCAATCGAGGACCGCGACGTGCTGCGGCTGCGCGGGGTCCTGGGTATTCGTGATGACGAGCTTCCGGGGCAGGGGCTTGTCCCCCTTCTCGATCCACACCTGCCAGTCCACGCCTTGCTGCTTGAAGGCGTACTGCTCGGTCTCCACCCCGTCGATGGTCGCGGGACCCACGTCGATGGCCGACTGGATGTCCTTGATGCCGCTCTTGTCCGTCCCCCAGTAGAAGAGGTCGACCAGGGGAATCTCGACGTCGTAGCGATGCTCGGCGGTGGCGATGGTCTCCGCCAGCGTGGGAGGCGCATCGAACGAAGCGTAGTAGCCGCCCTTCGGACCGTTCACCGTGAAGGTCTTCCCGTCATAGAAGAGCTGGCGCTGCTTGCGGTCAGACTTGATGTCGACCCTGAGCTTGTCGGGGCGGCGCGCCCGAATCTCGGCTTCCGACGACAGTTGGATTTTCTGACCACTGACCAGGACCTCGTCCGTGGTCGTCTCCGCCGTAATCGCGAACGCAGGCAGGCTCCGCAGGAAGCCGCCCATCTTCTCCAAGGCCTTGATGGCCTGGGGGTCGACCGCGGGCGCCTTCTGCTCCCCCGCCGCTGCCTGCCCTGGCGCCGCGAGCGCGGGCGAGAGACCACTCACCAGTCCGCCCGCGCAGAGCGCCAGCGAAAGCAGCCGCTTCCTCGAGCCCATGTTTCGAAGCCCCATGCCGAACTCCTCCCCTATGGATGTCCAGAACTCATCTTCTTCATGAACTTGGAGATGCGTGGGGCATGAGCAAGTCCAGGCGGGCCTTGCTCACTTCAGGCAGCCACCCCTGGAGCAAGCCCCCGCCGCGCACGCCTGCCTACGGCCTCGTGATGCGGAAATCCCTATCACGGAAATCCGCTACGGCAGCGAGCATCGCCCAAACAAAGCACGACACACCTCGACAAATCACAATGGCACCATGTTCAGCCACGAACGGCGCAAGCGCGCCACGCCACTGAAGCTCAAGAACCCCAAGGCCGGACACTGTCCGAAATCCACAACAAGCAATGCGCTCACAACAGGGCGCATGGCCCGAAAAGACAATTGTGATAGCAATTAAGGGCGCCAATTCAGGCGTGACCGACATGCCGGGAGGTTGCACATGGAAAATTCGAACCGTGATGAGATCCTTGCGCAGACCCTGATGGAGATGCAGAGCGCGGAGCCGGAAGGCTTCGAGAATTCCGGGCTGAACTCATGCAACCAGAGCGGCGCCCATGTCGAACACACCATCGGCATGTGGGACATCTGGAGCACCGGACAGAATAACTGATCGTCCCTCCGCAGGACCTTGCACATACCTGTCCCAGGCACGGATGGTGGCCTGGGACAGGCGTAAGGATTGCGCAGTTCATTCGGCGTGAAGTGAACCATGGGCAATCTCAACCTGCTGCCGCAGCACGTCAAGGGAGTCGCGAGATGAGCAAAGTGGACGAGCGAGTCTGGGCTGGCATTGATGTCCTGCTTGGCGATTATGCGCGCCTCATGCCCGAGGACCAGGTCCTCGTGGCGTACACGCCCGAGAGTCGCGAGTCCGCCGCATGGATTGCCACGGCGTTGAGGATGCGTGGGATGGAGGCCTGCCTGTTGGGGATGCGGCCCCGGCCCCTCAAGGACGAGACGTTCGCGGAGCGGCTGGACGCGGCGCTTCCGCATCCCGAGCGCCTCCGAGGCAAGCTCATCCTCATCACCGTCGAGCGCGACTCGATGTCGCACATGCAAATCATCCGAGATGCCCTGATGCGCTACGACCTGGACAAGTGGCTGGTGGTCCGAATCATCAATGCCTCCCAGGAGTTCTTCATCAAGGCGCTGAACGTCAAATCCGGGACCCTGTCGGAAATCAATTCCGGCCTGCTGGACAGGTTCATGAAGGCGCGTGAACTGAGGGTGAAGACGCCCTCGGGAACAGACCTGCGCATCGGTCTCGACTCCGACCGGTACCGGTGGATCAGCAACCGCGGCGTGTGGCGGCCCGGGAGTTTCCTCATCCTTCCCGCGGGAGAGGTGGCTACATTTCCCAGCACGGTGGATGGGGTCCTGGTCGCGGACGGGGCCTTCAACGTCAACGCCATGACCCCAGTTGATGCACGCCTGGCCAAGAACCCCATCCGCATCCGCATCAAGGACGGCCAGGCCGTCGACCACGAGTGCAACAGTCCGGAAGTGAGCCGCCTGGTGGAGGCGGTCTTCGCCCAACCCCACTCCCGGCGTGTGGGCGAGGTGGGTTTTGGAACGAATGGCGGACTGGGCGACTTCATCCCCATGAACTCGCACCTCAACGAACGCCAGCCAGGCGTGCATCTTGGCTTTGGCCAGCACAACCAAAGCATCCATGTCATGGACTATTTCTCGCCCATCCACATGGACCTCATCTCCCCTGGAGGCCATGTCTGGGTGGATGATGATCCGGTGCCGCTGGACCTGCTGAAGCTCACCCCCTCGCAGTTGCCCCATCCCAGGTTGGTCTTCAACGAGGACATCGACGGAAACTGCTGCGGGTTGACCGGCGAAGATGAGCTGCGCGAGCTGTGCCCGCTGCCGGTGCGCGAGAAGGCCGTCCCCCGGACACAGCAGGCAGGATGAGCCTGGGCCCTCCGCCCGATCTCTGGCGCAACGCCCCCTTTCTGCGGCTTTGGGCGGCGCAGACGGTCTCCTTGTCGGGTTCAGCGGTGACGAAGGTGGCGCTGCCGCTCGTCGCGGTGACCCTCCTCAACCTCACGCCCCATCAGATGGGGTTGTTGCTGGCCGTGGAGATTGCTCCGACGTTGCTGCTGCGGCTCCCCGCGGCGGCATGGGCGGATGCGAGCTCGCGCCATGTGCCCGTCATGGCGGCGTGCAACCTGCTGAGCGGCCTGCTCATCACCGCCATTCCGGTGCTCTGGTGGATGGGCCTGCTGAGCTTCGGGGTGCTCCTGGGGACGGCCTTCTGCCTGACGTCTGTCAGCGCCATTGGTGGGATGTTCGCGGCCCCCCTCCTCTCGGCCGTGGTGGGAGATGGGCAGTTGGTGGAGGCCAACGGCCGGTTTGGCGTGACGCGCAATCTGGCCGACGTCTCGGGGCGCAGCCTGGGGGGCGTGCTGGTCTCCGTGCTCTCCGCGCCGGTGGCGCTGTTCGTGGATGCGGCCTCCTTCATGGTGGCCGCGGGCCTGACGATGGCCGTGCGTGTCCCCAGGAAGCCACGACATGACCTGGCGAGGGACACGGCGAGCGTGAAGGGGCTCACCCTGGGTTTCTCCTTGTTGCTCCAGCGGCCCTTCCTGGGCCTGGGGCTCGGCATCGTCGGGTATCTCTGTCTGGCCAACGGCGTGGTCTCCGCCTTGCTGGTCCTCTTCATGTCCGAGCACCTGGGCATGTCGCCGTCGCTCATCGGACCCATCCTGGGGGTGGGTTCCGTGGGGGGCATCATCGCCAGCCTCCTCGTGGGGGCCTTCCACCGTCGCCTGGGCGCCCAAAGGACCTTGGCGATGGCAGTGGCCACGCTCACCGGCTCGTTCGCGCTGCTGCCGCTGGCCCGGCCCGGGGCGCTGGGGCTGCTGGCCTGTCTGAACTACGAGTTGATGGGCAGCTTCGGCGCCTCGCTGCTCCTCATCACGCTCTTCGCGGAGGTCCCCCGGCAGGTCCCCTCCAATGCCCTCGCCCGCGTCATGGCCGTCGTCAGCCTGATGCCCGAGGTCTCGACGATGCTGGGCGCAATCCTGGGGGGAACGCTCGGGGCGTCTCTGGGCGTCCCCCGGACCTTCGCGGTGAGCTTCGTCTTCGCGCTGCTGTCGGGAACCGCGCTCGTGCTGGGGCTCGCGTGGCGTCGTCGCCTGGTGCTCAAGCGGCAGGCCATGGTGGGAGGTTAGGACCCTGACGGCACAAACCTACATGCTGGACAATGGGCTCACCGTCGTCTTCGAGCCACGACACACCACCCGCGCTGTCGCGTTCCAGGTCTGGGTCCGGGCTGGCAGCGCGGATGAGCGCCCTGACCAATTGGGCCTGGCCCACCTGCATGAACACATGCTCTTCAAGGGCACGGCGCGGCGGGCACCAGGGGAACTCGCCCGGGAGGTAGAAGCCCATGGCGGGCGAATCAACGCCTGGACGAGCTACGACCAGACCGTCTTCCATGTCGTCATCGCCAGCCGGTTCGCCCGGCTTGGGCTGGACATCCTCGCGGATGCGGTGCGCGGCTCCTCATTCGATGCGGGTGAGCTGGTGCGTGAAATCGAGGTGGTGTGCGAGGAGATCAAACGCAACGACGACCTTCCCGCGCGGCGTGCCTCGCGGCAGTTCTTCGAAGCGGCCTACGCTCAGCACCCCTACGGCCGCCCCGTGATTGGCACCGCCGCGAGCGTGCGCGGCTTCACCCGGGAGCAGGTGCTCGAATTCTACGCGCGGCACTACACCCCGCGGAATCTGGTGCTCAGCGTGGCGGGTGATTTCGACGAATCACAGCTGCGGGAATGGGTGGACGAGTTTTGGGGGGGTGACTGGGGCCAGCCCTGTTCGGAGCCGGTGCGGCGCCCCGTGGAGCCGGAGCGCACCGCGCCACGGGTGTGCCTGCGAGAAGATGGTGCGAAGGAGGCGTGGCTGCACCTGGGCTTCTCCATCCCGGACATCTCGCATCCGGACGTGCCGGCGCTGAACGTGCTCGCGCTGCTGACGGGACTGGGGGAGCGCTCGCGGGTCATCCGGGAGTGGAAACACAAACGGGGGCTCGTCAGGGCGTTGGAGTCCTCGGCCTACACACCGTTGGACCCTGGCCTCTTCTCCCTTCGGTTCACGCTCGCGCCAGACACGCTGGTGGAGGCGCTGGCGGAGGAACTGCGAGTGCTGGGCCGTCTGCGCGCGGAACTGGTGCCCACCGAGGAGCTGCTGCTGTTGCAGACCCACTTCGAAGCACGGGCCGTCCAACAGCGCGAGGAGGTGCAGGAGCTGGCGCGGCGGCTGGGCTACTACCAGTTCATGCAAGGAGGCCTGGAGGCGGAGGCGCGCTACCAGGAAGCCATCGCTCGGCTCACCCCGGAGCGTTTACAAGAGGTGGCGGAACACTATCTGCGCTTCGACCGGGCGATTCTCACCGGGCTTCTCCCCGAGCGTCGCGGTTTCCCTGCCGCGAAGGCGGAGACGTTGCTGATGCGGGCCGCGCGTGAATGCACCCCACTCGCACGCGCACCCGTCTCCCAGCTTGGGAAGCCAGCGCCGTCGACCCGACCCCTTCCCTGGAAAACGGCCGTGACGGCGCGAGCGGTGGTGGAGGCCCGGCTGCCGTCCGGGGCGCGGGTGTTGGTGCAGCAAACGCGTGCGGTGCCGCTCGTCGCGATGCGAGCAGCCTTCCCGGGTGGCGTGCGTTACGAGACCGCGGAGACCAACGGGCTGACAGCCCTGCTCTGCCGGTGCCTCACCCGTGGCACCGCCACTCGCGACGCGGAGGCCATTGCCCAGCAGATCACCACCATGGCGGGCTCGCTCCAAGGTGCTCAAGGGCGCAACCTGGTGGAGCTTCGCGGCGAGTTCCTGTCACGCCACTTCCAACCCGCGTTCCGACTCTTCGCGGACTGCCTGCGCGCCCCGCTGTTTTCCGAGCACGCGGTGACTCGCGAACGCGAGAACATGTCGAGGGAGCTGGGTGTTCGCGAGGGAAATCCCGAGGGACGGGTGTTCGATGCCCTCGCGAGCACCCTCTACCGCACGCATCCCTACCGGCTGCCGGTATTGGGAGCGCGAACCGCGGTGGAGCGGCTGGGGCCCGAAATGCTGCGCGCCTGGCACGCGGCATACATGACACCCGCGCAGATGGTGCTGAGCGTGGTGGGAGACGTATGTGCGGATGAGGTCCTGGCTCAGGCACACGAGCTCTTCGGTGAAGCCCCGGCAGGAATGGCCGCGCCACCTTCCGTGGCTCCAGAGGCGCTGCCCGAGTCGCCGCGCGAGCACAGGCAGGTGCTCGCGCGCGCATTGACCCATCTGGCGTTGGGATTCCATGGGGCACGAGTGACCGACTCATGGCGCCACCCCCTGAAGGTGCTCAGCACCCTGCTCTCGGGACAAGGCGGCCGGCTGTTTCATGAACTGCGCGACACGCGCGCCCTGGCCTACAGCGTGAACAGCCACAGCGTGGAAGGCGTGGACCCGGGCTACTTCGCCATCTCTTTGGGGACGAGCCCAGAGAAGGCGACATCCGCGCTGGCGGTCATCCGCTCCGAGCTTGAGCGGGTGAGGGACGAACGGGTGAGCGAGAAAGAGCTCGAGCGGGCGCACCAGCACCTCATCGGGGTCCATGAACTGGGGCTCCAGCGCAATGCGGCCCGCGCGGCGATGCTGGCAATGGATGGATGCCTCGGCGTCGGCCAGGAGAACTTCCAGCACTATGCGCAGCGGGTCTCCGAGGTCACGGCCGAGCACGTGCGTGACGTGGCCCAGCGAGTCATCGACTTCGAACGCAGCTCGCTGGCGATGATGGGGCCCTGACGCGCTCCGTCCCAGTCTTCTAGAGGCAAGGAGCCCATCCGCATCACGGAGGGCTCCTCGCACGGGCCTACGCGCTCACGACCGCCACGACAGCGGGAGCATCCACCGGGTCGACCAGGGACTTCTGCTCCCACGCCCTGCTCTTCCAGCGAATCCACATGGAGATGCCTCGCAGCCATTCATCGGCTGCAACCGCCAGCCACACGCCGGCGAGCCCCAGGTTCAGCTTGAAGACCAGCACGTACCCCAGGGGCAGGCTCATGCAGACCATGGACAAGAAGCCCATGTAGACGGTGAACGGAGCATCTCCCGCGGACCGCAGCGCGTTCACCAGCACCAGGTTGAAGGAGCGCCCCGTCTCCAACAGGAGCCCCAGGACGATGACCTGGGACGTGAGCCGGACGATGTCCCCGTCATGGGTGAACAACCCCACCAGCGGCGCGCGGACCAGGATGGCCACCACGTCCACGACGACGGTGATGGCCACGGCCCACTTCAGGCTCTGGAGCACGCGGCGGTACGCCTCGTCCGCCTGCCCCGCGCCCACCAGCCGGCCCACGATGATGGCCGTGCCCATGCCGACGGCGAGGCTGAACAGGAAGATGTATTGGGAAATCGCATTCGCGTACTGCCGAGAGGCCAGCGCCGTGGGCCCCAGGAACGTCACGTAGTACAGGAACACCGCCTGGCAGCACTGGTAAGTCCCCTGCTCCACGGCGGAGGGAACGCCCACCCGGAAGATCTTCCGGAGCGTGTCCCGGGTGAATGTCACGTAGTCACGCGCGCGCATCTTCACGTCCATCACCCGGTACAACAGCCAGGCGAACACGACGAGCGCCACCGCGCGACTGCCCACCGTGGAGATGGCCGCGCCGGCCACTTCCAGTCGAGGAAACCCGAGCATCCCGAAGATGAGCAGCGCATTGCCGCCCACGTGCAACGCGTTCATCCCCAGCGCGATGAACATCGACTCGCGCGTGAAGCCATAGGTGCGAATCAGGCTGGAGCACACGTTGATGAGCGCCTGGAGGAAGATGAACCCTCCGGCGATTCCCATGTACGTCCGAGCATGCTCCAGCACGATTCCGTGCAGGTTCATCCGCGACAGCAGCGCATCCCCGAACAGCAACAACCCCGCGCTGACCGTCACGCCGAGCAGCAGATTCAGGGTGATGGCCACCGCGGAGATGCGCGCGGCCTCCGCTGAGCGACGCGCGCCCAGGTACTGGGACACGACGACGGAGGCGCCGTTGCTCACCACCTCCATGATGAGGATGCAGATGAACAGGTACTGATTGACGACCCCCACCGCGGAGACCGCGTCGTCGGACACACCGCTGAGCATCAGCGTGTCCGCCGTGCCCATCGCCATGAAGAGGAGGAGCTCCAGGAAGATCGGCCAGGTCAGCCGAAACAACCCCATCCGGGTGGGGCCCTGCTCAATCGTGTCTGACATGGTCCGCCGCGCTGAACGCGGGCGAGGGACTAACAGCCGCCGCACCGCGTCGCCAGCCCCTTCGAACCTGCCTGCCACACACTCAACGAGCCTCGCGGCTCCTATGAGTTCAAATGACAGACCGACGCACGTGACGGACGCGTCACGCGCGCCCCCTCAGTGCTTCATCAGCTCGCGCGAGGAGGCCGTCACCGGCGACTTCTCGGAGGAGGTGGAGCTCACCTTGAACAGCGGCTCGGAGCCACCCTTCACGTTGTTGCGAGCCGCGGTCGCCTCGGAGGAGGACTCGTCGGAGGAGGAGTTCGACGGAGTCGACACGGGCGTGAAGGGCGCCTCGCTGGCCTGGGCCTTCTTCGCCGCCGCGCGGCTGCGACGCCACAGGAAGTAGCCGATGGCGGCCACCGCGAGCACGCCCATGACGGCGTACTGGCCTTCCTTGAACTTGGAGATGAGCACGTCCAGTTCGCCACCGAAGTGGAAGCCGAGCCACACGAAGACGGGCGCGGACAGCAGCGCCGCCAGCCCATCCCAGAAGATGAACTGCCAGTAGGGCATGCCCACCGAGCCCGCGGTGAAGTACGTCACCGCGCGCACGCCCGGCATGAAGCGAGCGATACAGACAATCTTCTGTCCGTGGCGCGTGAAGAGCCCTTCCACCCGGGCGCGCTTCTCCGGCGTGACGATGCGCGCGAAGAAGCCCCCACCCTTGCCGTCACTGCCGCGCCCCAGCTTCCCGCCCAGCCGACGGCCGGCGAGGAAGATGAGGCTGTCACCCACGAGGATGCCGGCGAAGCCCACCGCCATCATCACCGGAAGGCTCGCGGCGCCCTTGTGCGCCAGGAAGCCACCCAGGATGAGCGAGATGTCCTCTGGCAACGGGACCCCCAGGCCACAGGCCACGAGGATGCCGAACACGGTGGCGTAGGCGATGAAGCCCTGTGAGTCGCCAAGCAGTTGGGTGAGAAGGTCTTGCACGCGTTGTCCCGTCCGTTCACTTCCGAGGGGCTTGCCAGGTCACCGCCCGAGCCAGCCCATCCAGCGCCCACACATCAACCGGGCGCGCGTCCTCAAAACTCCGCGACAGGGTCTTCAACCCGAAGTACCCCTCGCGACTGGCGCTGTCTCTTTATACACATCTGACGCTGCCGACGACTTAA
>NZ_JABXEM010000209.1:0-21586 GCF_013372595.1 Myxococcus sp. AM011 | reverse complement strand
GGTTCCTTCTCCGCCCCCTCGGTCTCCCCCCGCTCGGAGCTGTCGTCGCAGGCGATTCCCCCTCTCCCGAAGGCATCCTCGGCCCCGTCCCTCTTCCAGAAGGACGGCTTCGAGTCCGCCGGGGGCCTCAAGAGCGCCGAGGGTCTCCAGCAGCTCGTGAAGATGCTCGCCTCGCAGGTGCAGGTCCTCGGTGAGCTGGCGCAGGCGCTCGGGGCCGACAAGGCCGGCGGCCCGGGCAAGCTCGGTGAGGCGGGCATCCAGCCTCGCGTGGGCGGAGTGCGGAGCCCCGGCGTGCAGGGTGAGGGTGCGCCGAGCCTGGGGGGCCTCGACGGCGCTCAGCAGGCCGGGCTCTCGTCGTTCGAGGGCGGAGTGTCGGACCTGGGCGCGGAGGGCTCGGAGTTCGGCGGAGTCCCGGACCTGGGCTCATCGTTCGACCCCGGACTCTCGGAGCTGGGCCCGGAGGCGATGGGCGTTCCCGACCTGGGCGCCGAGTCGAGCATCCCGGACAGCATGCTCCCCCCGATGCCGGGCGCGTCCACCGCGCAGCCCAATGGCGTCAAGAAGGACGGCAACACCCTCACGCTCAACAACGACGGCAACAAGCCGATGACGGTGAACTTCACCCCCAACGCGGGCGAGAAGGCCGTCGACTCCATCACCCTCCAGCCCGGTGAGAATCGCACCGTGAAGTTCCCCGAGGGCTGGTCCGGCAACTTCCGCACCGACACCGGCGACGGCAAGAACGCCACCCTGGGGGAGGTGAAGTTCAACGGCGGGCACGGTCAGACGTACTACGACGTCAGCTACATCGAGGGCCACAACACCGCCATGACGATGGCGCCGGAGAGCGGTGGCCGGAAGTCCGGGACGCTCGACAACCTGCTTGCTTCCGCCCCCGACGCCGTGAAGGCCAAGGGCCCGGACGGCTCCGCGTACGGCATCAAGAAGACCACCACCTCGGATGTGCAGGACCCGTCGGTGGTAGACTTCTTCCGGAAGCACGTCGGCGCGGACCAGGGCTACGTCATCCCCAAGGACGACGCGAGCACGCTGGGAAGCGGCGACAGCAACATCGTCGTCCACTTGAAGAACCTCACCTGAGCCGCCTCGACGCACCGGCGTCGACCCCCTCGCACCCATGAGCGTCCGCTGGCCCCAGAATGGTCCCCGTCCCGGGGTCCCCCCCAGGCAGGCCAGGGAGGAAGCAGCTCGCGAGCAGGCGAAGCCCGCTGACTCCAAGTCCTCGAGCAAGCCCGCGGCGAAGGGCCCCACCACCGGGAAGCCGGCGACGGGAGGACGCGCCGGTGCCCGCCCCGCGGAGGGCGACAAGGACAGCGCCCAGGGAGGAGTCCATCGCGACGGGATGGAGTCCGGCACCCAGCGCGGCTCCGCGGAGGGCCTGGCCGGCGGCTCCGCTCGCGGTACCCCGGAAGGGCTCGCACCCGGCACCACCCGGGAGACGGCCCCCACCGCTCGCAACGCTCAGTCCACCCCGAACCCCGGGCAGGCGCCGCAGCTCCAGGACCCGAGGCTCGCGCGTCAGGCGCCCACCGTCTCCACCGAATCCGCGCGTGAGCGTGACGTCGCGGAGGAGGGCTCCAGCGAGGACGCCCGGGCCGCGCTCGAAGGCCGCGCCAAGCTGCGCGCCGCCGTGGTGGAGCGGCTCGTCCGAGGGCTCACCGAAGTCGAGCAGAAGCTGGCCGCGTTTCTGGAGAACCCCGGTCGCCAGGGCGTCGTCACCCTCCCGGTGGTCCTCAGCGAGAGCTCCGTCACGTACGAGTTCTGGAAGCTCGTCAGCGTCGAGGCCGATGACCGGAACTTCCTCTGCCACGCGCTCGGACTGCCCGTCAGCACGGACGACGCGCCGCTGCTGATGACGCTCCGTGATGAGGTCCACGCGGCCTTCGGCGAGTTCCATCATTCACCTGAAGGCAAGCAGGCCCGCGCGGGCTACGAGGCGGTGCTGGCCCGCTACGAGACGGCGCGAATCCAGCCCGTCATCTCCGGCCATGACGTCGGCCCGGTCGCCGCCGAGTGCGCCCGTCTCCAACTGCCCTGTGGGCTGGAGTTCACCCGTTCGCTGCTGCTGTCCCCGCTGCAGCTCGCCGTCGCCCTGTCTCCGGAGGAGGGCACGGCGAAGCAGGTCATGGTCGCCGGCTTGACGCTGCCGCAGCTCGGCTCGCTGGTGGGCCACCTGCGCCGCCTCAACCCGATGCTCAACAACTCGCAGGTGCGGCAGTTCCTGCTGCTCGCCGCCACGGACATCAAGAACGCGCTTCGCAAGCCGCTGGGTGACGCGGAAGTGGAGCGCGTTCAGGAGCTGGCGAAGCAGCTCCTGCGCCTGCAGGCCATGGCGATGCTCCACGTCTGAAGTCGGCGCCTGGGTTCAGCCCACTCCATCAACAGACCCGCTGGCGATGCGACGCGCGGCGGGCATTGATGGAGGTGCTGGGGTTCAGCTCAGCTCAGGAGGACTCACGGGCGAAGTTCGCCTTGGACCGGGAGCCGCCACCCTCGGTGTTGCCGAGCGCCGCGGCCTTCTGGCCACCCTGCTCCGCGCGCTGCGCCTCGGTGGTGCCCTCGGCCTTCTCGACGACGAGCATTCCGCCGCTCTGGTGCTCGCGCCAACTGGTGCCGACCGCATCCTCCAACTCGCCGGCCTCCAAAGAGACTGTCTTGCCGGTGCCAGGGTCCTTCACCTTGTACTTGCCCTGGTCGTCCTTGCCATCGACGGTGACCCAGTGCGCGCGGCCCTTGCCCGCGTCCTTCGCCGTCGGGTCCACCTTGTTCGAGTCCACCAGCACGGCGGCCTTGCCGTCGCGCTTCAGGGCCTCGTCCATCATGCCCCGGTCGAACGAGGTGGCGCTCTGGGTCACCTGCGCGCCCTCGTGCGCAATCATGTTGGACAGCTCGTGCGCCGTCGTCCCGCCGCCATCCGTGAAGCGCGACTCCAGCGCGTCCATCGCCGCTTCCTTCGTGGTGGCGCCTTGCGTCTCGGTGCCGTGCGACTTGCCCAGCATCATCGCCACCGCGGACCCGCAGTTGGAGTCCTTGGTCTGCTCGAGCACGGACGCGTCCTTGTCCCAGCCGCCAATCTCCGGCGCGGCCTGCGTCTTGGACAGGTCACTCACGCAGCCGACGGGGTTGGCCGTGGCGGGAGCGGACTCGCCCGAGGCCGCGGTGGCGGCGGAGAAGAGGTTCGTCAACGCGCGCCGGACCGCCTCCTGCGCGGCG
This sequence comes from Myxococcus sp. AM011, assembly GCF_013372595.1. Taxonomy (NCBI): domain Bacteria; kingdom Pseudomonadati; phylum Myxococcota; class Myxococcia; order Myxococcales; family Myxococcaceae; genus Myxococcus; species Myxococcus sp. AM011. Next base: position 18,352 of record NZ_JABXEM010000209.1, on the reverse strand, counting down.
AACGTGTCCGAGGGCGCCTCCACCGGCGTCGCGGCGGAGGGGGTCTGCTTCTGGAGCTCTTCGGCCTGCCCCGCGACGGGCACGCGCGGAACACCCGAGCGCGATTGCTCGACGACGGTGGACCGCACCAGGTTGGGGGGCAGGGAGATGCTCACGGGGGGCTCCGAGGCAGAGGGAGAGCGTGGGAGCCCAACCTACCTCAAAACCGGCCCGGCGTTAAGTCTCCCGCCCCGCGTCCAGCTCGTGCTTGCGCAGGAGTTTCTTCAAGTAGACACGGTCGATGTCCGCTTCTCGGGAGGCCCGGGAGATGTTGCCCTCGCAACGCTCCAGGAGGTTCTTGAGGTAGTCGCGCTCGAACCCCTCGATGAGCCGCTCCTTGGCCTCCTTGAAGGGGAGGTCCAGTTCGACCTTGGCGCCCCCCTCTCCGGAGGACTCCAGGTCCGGCAGGGCCTCCTCGCCCAGGCTCATCACCTGCTCCACCACGTTGCGCAGCTCGCGCACGTTGCCGGGCCAGGGGTACTGGGCGAGCAGCGCGCGCGTCTGGTCCGACAGCGCGCTGGGCGGACGGCCCGTGTTCTGGAGCATGTGGTCGATGAGCACCGGGATGTCCTCCGGGCGCTCGCGCAGGGCCGGCAGACTCACACGCAGCACGGCGAGCCGGTGGAACAAGTCCCGGCGGAACTTCCCCTGCGTCACCGCCTGCTCCAGATTCACGTGCGTGGCGGCGACCACGCGCATGTTCACCGTCTGGTAGTCGTTGCCGCCCACGCGCTTCACCTGCCGGCGCTCCAGCACGCGCAAGAGGCGGGGCTGGAGCTCCAGGGGCAGCTCGCCCACTTCATCTAGGAAGACGGTGCCGTTCTGGGCGCGCTCGAAGGCGCCCGCGCGGTCTCCCTGCGCGCTGGTGAAGGCGCCCTTCACGTGGCCGAACAGCTCGCTCTCGATGAGCGTGGGGGGCACGCCCGCCAGGTCCACGATGACGAAGGGGCCCTTCTTGCGCGGGCTCTGCTGATGGATGGCCTCCGCGCACAGGTCCTTGCCGGTGCCCGTCTCGCCCTGGATGAGCACGTCCGCGCCGCCGGGGGCCAGCCGCTCCAGCAGGGTGAAGGCCTCGCGCATCTTCCGGCTGTTGCCCACCAGCGCGCCGAAGCGGTCCTTGGAGGACAGGAGCACCGAGCGCTCGCGGGTGTCCTCCGCCATCAGCTTCAGTTCGGTGGTGCCCAGCGTAATCACGATGCCGGGGCGCAGCTCCAGGGACGTGAAGCGCAGCCGCTCGCAGAAGGAGCCGTTGTGCGAGTCCAGGTCCGTGGCCAGCACGTGCTCGTCATGCACCTCCAGGCGGAGGTGCTGGCGCGACACGGCCTTGTCATCCAGGACGATGTCGCACGTGGGGGCCTTGCCCAGCGTGTAGATGCCCTGCTTGAGCGGGTGCACCTTGCCGGAGTCAGGGCCCGAGAGGACCTTGAGCACCATCTTCACCTGACCGGCACGGCCCCGCGTCAGCGTGGCCGTGGCATCCAGGTTCATCTCGTCGTCATCCGGCGGCGCTGACACGGCGTGGACGGTAGCACTTCCGGGGAAGGCCGCCACCCGTCAGTCGCGGCTCTCACCTCCTCCGAGGGCGAGCAGGCGCGCGGATGGGCTTGACGGGCTTCAGGGGTGCGGGCGCGGGCAGGGCCGCGAGGAAGGTGTCCACCTCTCCCACGCGCTCGTCCATCCCCGCCTCCGTGAACCAGCCCCGTGCGCGCGTGGCCTCACCCCGCGCCTCCGGTGACTGGCCCGACTTGACGAGCGCCTTCGCCAACGCGAAGCCGGACTCCGCCAGCGCATCCGGCGGCGCGGAGGCGAACGTCACCGCCAGGCGCAGGGGCTCCACCGACTCGCCCACGCGGCCCAGGCCGAGCAGCGCCTGTCCCACCCCGTCGTAGGACGGCTGGAGCTTCTCGTCGTCCGCGGGCAGCGCCTTGCGCTTGAGCGCGAGTGCCCGCTCGTAGGTCTTCAGCGCGTCCTCGAAGCGGCCCAGGCCGAGCTGGCACATGCCCACCTCGTCCAGCGTCTCCGCGAACTTGGGGCTGTCAGCGCCGTAGATGGCCTGGGTGATGTCCGCCACCGCTTGTGCATGAGGCAGCGCCTTGTCGTCCTGCTTCAGCTCGCGCAGCGTCATGGACAGCAGGCCATGGCGTCGGGCCACGTCCGGGTGCTGTGGCCCCATGGCGGCGGTGGTCTTCTGGAGCGCGTCCTCCATCAGCGCCAGCGCGCGCGGGGAGTCGCCGAGCTCATGCACCACGTGCGCGAGCAGGTACGTCGTCCGCGCGCGCTTGGGGTGTTGCGCGGGCAGGGACTTCTCATAGAGGGCGCTGGCCTCCTCCAAGCGCGCCTTCGCTTCTTCGTACTGGTCTTGCGAGATGGCGAGGTTGCCCTGGTTGACGCGCACGTCGCCCAGCAGCACCGGGTCTCCACCCAGTCGCTCCAGCGTGGCCTCCGCGAGCGCGCCCCAGCGGGCCGCGGGCTCGTAGTGCTTCAGCCCGTCCTCCACGAAGAGCAGCTTGTTGAGGGCCGTGACTTTCAACCGGTCCGCGTGGCCGGCCTCCGCGTCGAACACCGCGCTCGACAGGAGCTTCGCGGCCTCGGGCGACTCGCCCACCTGCTCCAGCAACCAGCCATTCAGGAAGCGCGTCTCCGCGCGCAGCGGCAGATAGCCCGTGGCCTCCACCGGCGCGACGAGCGCCTTCACCGCCTCCAGCGCCTGCGGGTGCTTGCCGGCATCCATCCGCGCGCGGACGTGGGAGAGCTTCTCCTCCAGCGTCTCGATTTCCGCGCGGCGCACCGGGTCCGTGGGCAGGCGCTGCCGCTCCGCCAGGGCCTCCGTGTCCTCGCACTCCGCCAACGAGGGCAGCGCGAGCGCGGCGTCCAGGGACTTCTCCACCAGGGCCGCGTCCGCGCTCGACAGCAACTCCACCGTGGCGTGGAAGTCCTTGCGGCGGCGCTCCAGGCACACGAGCTGCCGGTCCAACTGCTCCTCGGGTTTGACGCCCTGCACGCGCGTGGCCTCACAGGCCTGTACGCGCTGGAGCTTCCACGTGTCGGCGTATTCACCGAGCGCCGTGGACACGCTCTGGGCCATGCCTTCGGCGAAGGGCCTGCCCGTGGCCTGGAACGCGGTGGTCAGCTTTTCGCGCGCGGTGGGAGACCACTCGCCGTCCATCTGCGCGCCGGCATCCACGCACACGCGCGACTGCTGCCACGCGGCGCCGCCCGTCAGCGCGAGCGTCGCCGTCAAGGCACTGGCGGCCGTCACCCACCTGCGGCGCAGCGTGCGGCGATGCTCCTGCGACAGGGCCTCCAGCAGCGCGGCCATGGACGGGTAGCGCGCGTCCGTCTCCAGCGCCAGGCCACGCAGCACGACGTCTCGCACCCAGCCGGGCACCTGGGTGTCGCGCGGCGGCTCGCGCACGGCGGGTACCGGTATCGTCGAGGCCGAGGTCGAGGGCATGGCGCCAGGCCGCTGCGAGCCCAGCGACTCGGTGCGCTCGGACTCGACGCTGACGGCGGTGCTGGAGAAGGCATAGGCCCGCAGGCTGCCGGGCTCGAAGGGCCGTGCGCCGAAGAGGGCGCCGTAGAGCGCGGCGCAGAAGCTGAACTGGTCCGTGCGCCCGTCCAACGTCGCGCCCCGGAATTGCTCAGGGGACATGTAGTTGGGCGTGCCCACCATCAACCCGCGCTCGGTGAGCGTCGTGTCCAGCATGCGCCGCCCGGACGAGGAGGCCAGGGCCTCGCGCGCCGCCTCGGGCAGGGGCTCCTCGTCCTCGGGAGGCAAGTCGCCCATGGTGCGCGCGAGGCCGAAGTCCGTGACGTAGACGCGGCCCGCGCGGCTCACCAGCACGTTGGCGGGCTTGAAGTCGCGGTGCACCAGGCCCGCCGCGTGCGCGGCCTCCAGGCCCCGGCCCGCTTCCACATAGCGCGTCACGATTTCGCGCCAGGAGCGCGGCGAGGCCTTCAGCCACGAGGCCAGCGTGCCGCCGTCCACCAGCTCCATGGCCACGAAGACCTGGTCGCCCCACATGCCCACGTCGAAGACGGGGATGACGTTGGGGTGGGAGACGCGCGCCATGGCCTGCGCCTCTCGCAAGAGCCGGGCGCGGGCCTCCTCCGAGTTGTCATGCCGGCCATCCGGATGCAGCAGCTTGAGCGCCACCTTGCGGTCCAGGTCCGGGTCATAGGCGGCGTACACCACGCCCATGCCGCCCTGGCCCAGCCGCCTCAGGAGCAGATAGCGGCCAATCTGGGAGAAGGGTGGCACGGCGCGGCGAGCCTCGTCGGGCCCCGTCCCGGAGAGGTCCTCCCTCGGGCCGGTGCCCTGGGGGCCAGTGCCCACGGGGCCGGCGCCCAGGTCTTGCGTGCCGGTGTCCTCCTGACCCGTGCCCGCGTCCCGCCCGCCTGTGTCTCTTCTCGTCATGTCTGGCGCACCTCGGGGGCGGAGTGTAGCCAAGCTCTCGCGACAACCCGAGTTCTCCGCCGCCGTGCGTCAGTGCCTGCTTGCCTGAGGACCCGAAGTCCCCCGGCTCCAGGGACGCGTCATGAGGCGGGGGGCTCGAGCTCATCCCTCGGAATCAGGAGGTTCGACCCTGGCGCGGCCCCACCCATGGCGACCTCGATGCGCGCCTCCCTCACGAGCTGGGAGGCGCGCATCGGGGATTCAGTACACCACCACCGAGGCGTAGACGCTGGTGCCGTTCGTGTAGGCCACCAGGGCTCCGCCGTTCGACGGGAGCGCGGCGACTCCTGGCGAGGCGCCTGGCCCCACGGTCCTGGCATCCACGGTCAGAATCGTGGCGGCCCCGACGAGCATCCGGTCCAACTGGATGTTTCCCGTCCCTCGTTGGGAGGCGATGTAGCCGTTGCCGAGCGCATCCGCGTCAATCGACCGGAAGGGACCGGGAGCGACGTCCGTGGGGAGGCCGGGCACCTGGGTGCTCGTCCCCGGCGCGGACATGGGGATGACGTCCACGTTGTCGTCCCCGAAGGAGCCCGTGGTGTAGATGAAGCCGTTGGAGCCCGTCCAGTCCGAGAAGAAGGCCTGCCCCGGCGGGGAGCTCAGCGGGCCGAAGGTGGTCCCCTGGTCGCTGCTGCGACGGATGCGGAAGGCGGGGTCGTCGCTCACCGAGAAGACGTCTCCGCTGATCTTGTCCACGATGACGTCGAAGAAGGCATTGCTCTGGTCCACGTCTGTCGCGATGAAGTCGTTCGCGCCTCGCGCGAAGTTCCGGAGGACGCGGACCCCGACGCCGCCTCGCGAGACGGAGATGTAGAGGGCGTCGCCCCTGGAATCCAGACTGAGGGTGGGGTTGGCCGCCGGGCTGAGGGTTCGCGGCGCTTCCCAGCTCGCTCCCGCGTCGACGGTCCGGGTGAATATCAGCACGCCCGGGTTCGCCGTCGCCGCGACGTAGGCGACTCCCGTGGGGCCACCTTCAATCGCGACCTCCGCCGCGTTGGTGATTCCCAGGGGCGTGGGCCCCACCCAGGTGAGGCCACGGTCCACGCTCACGCTGACATGGACCGCGCCACCGCACGTCATGACGGCGTAGAAGCGCCCCAGCGCATCCACCGCCACCTTGCGCCCCGTGTTCGAGTTGGCGGTGGTGCAGTTCAGCGTCCCGCTGATGAGCGTGGGGGGCACATTCGAGAAGGCATCCAACTGGCACGTGGCGTCGCAGCCATCCCCGGGAGTCGTGTTGCCATCGTCGCACTGCTCTCCCGTGAGGCTGTCGACCAGGCCGTCACCGCACACCTCCACGCCCTGGCAGTCCGCTCGGCAGCCATCCCCCGCGACGCGGTTGCCGTCGTCACACACCTCGCCCGAATCGAGGAAGCCGTCGCCACAGACAGGCGGCCCCCTGACAGTGAGGGTGATGGTGGCGGTATTGGAGGTCAGCGCGCCGTCGCTGGCCGTGAAGGTGAACGAGTCCGCCCCCTGGAAGTCCGCGTTTGGCGTGTAGAGCAACAGGGCGCCCGTCCCGGACAGGGTTCCGTTGGCGGGAGGAGTCGTCACGGTGTACGTGAGCGTGTCCCCTTCCACGTCCGTGGCCACCAACGTGATGGGCGTCGACGTGTTGTAGTTCACCGTCACCGAGGCGGAGGCGGCCACGGGTGCGTCGTTGACCGGCGTCACCGTGACGAAGAGGGTGGCCGTTGCCTGCTTGCTTCCGTCGGAGACAGTGACTTGGAAGGAGTCCGCTCCGTAGAAGTTCGCGTCCGGGGTGTACGTCACCGAGGCCCCCGTGCCCGTGAGCGTGCCGTGGCTCGGCGTGGTGTAGGAGAAGGTTAGCGCGTCGCCATCCGGGTCCACCGCGGGGATGGTGATGTTCACCGCGGTGTCCTCGGGGGTGGTCGCGTGGACGTCCTCGACCGTGGGCGCTGAGTTGTTGTCGCAGACGCTCGGCTGTCCCGTGCAGGTGTAGCCCGGCTCCACCTCGCAGACACTGTCACAGCCGTCTCCGGAGAGTTGGTTGCCGTCGTCACAGACTTCGGCCCCGGCAATCACCCCGTCACCACAGATGGGCCGGATGGACGTCTCCACCGCGTCCACCTGGTAGGGCCCGAACAACGCGCCCCGCAGGCGCACGTAGCGATAGGGATAGTTCCCGGGGTACCTCGCCACCGCGACATGGGTCCCCAGGCCCAGGTGCAGCAGGCTGGAGCCGACGGAGGTCCCATCCGCTTTCAGGAAGTCCACCTGGGCCACCAGCAGCACCGACAGGCCCCGGTAATAGACGCGCAGGTCTCCAGTGCCCTCCTCGCCCTGCCCCAGGTCCAGCACCAGCGCCGAGAGCAGGCCCGGTATCGTCGCCCGCTGCTCGTCCGGTGCGCCCAGCGCCCTGTTCGGATGGAGCACCGCCAGCGTGGTGCCCGGCGCCACCGCGTCCGCATACAAATCCCACGGCGGCGCGAGCTCCTGGCTCACTTGCGTCAATGCCTCATCGCCTTCCGCCGCCGCCCCTTCGTCGACGGGCTCCACCCCGCACGCAGCCAGCAACAACACCAGCGTCGCCCGCAGCCCCCACGACAGCGAGGCATGTGTAAGGCTTCTCATTGGATGGCTCCCCCCAAGGAGCAGGATGAAACCCAGAATGGGCCGTTCCCCTCATGGAATGAATCACATCCCTTGTCACAGTCGGTTTGTTCGCGCGCAATACGCGGAGGGCCAACGTCGTCCGGCAGCCAGTCGACAAGCACTCGGGGGTCAGGGATTCAAGAGTCCCTGACATTCATCCGCCTGTTTCAGCGTCTTCTTGAAGACAGACGCCGTGCCCGCGGACGTCTGTCTCAATGCCTGTCGGTATGGCGCCTCGATTTCGTCAGGCGCGCAGCGGCAGGGTGAAGGCGAGCTGGAAGCGGGTGCCGGCGTGCTCGGGCCGGACGGTGGCGGTGACGTGGACGCCGTGGCCGTTGCCGGTGGGGACGACCTCGCCCTTGAGCTGGCCGTCCTCGGTGGCGCCCCGGAAGAGGAACACCTCCGCGGCCTGCGAGAAGATGGAGGCGACCTCCGCGTTGCCGGAGCCGGGCGGCAGTTGGTCCCTCACCCACGTCGCGAAGCGGACGATGCGGCCGGTGAGCACCTGGGCCGGAAGCGGCACCGCGTAGCCGCCGCCGTACACCGTGGGCGCCCCCGCCAGCAGCACCGCGTCCGCGTTGCGCCCGCTGCCCAGGCCCAGCACGCCGTTCTCCTCCAGCTTCGCCTGCGCGCGGATGGGCAGGAAGACCTCGGTGGGGATGGACAGGCCCTTCTCGCGGCCGGAGGGAATCTCCCACGTCGTCGGGGCGCGCACGCCTCCGGCCTGGCCGAAGATGCGCGCGAAGGCGCTGGTGTCGCGGAAGCTGGACGCGAGCATCGCCGCCACCGCGAGCGCGGGGCTGGTGAAGGCCGCGCGCTTCGCCCGGGCCTCGCTGGCCACGACGACGCGGTTGACGACGGCGCACAGCCACCGCGAGGACTCATCCTGGCGCAGCTCCGTCCACGACTCCGACACGTGCTCCCGGCCCTCCTCCAGGCCCAGGGACAGCTCGTCCGGGGACAGGCCCAACAGCGACGGGGCCACGGCGGCGATGATGGGGAGCTGCGCGAGCTCGCCCATCGCGGCCAGGCGCGCCAGCACCGCGACGTCATCGTTCGTGTCCATCACGAAGACGGCGTCGGGCCGGTCGAACGGCTCGCCGGAGAGCGCGGCGTCGAGCGCGCCGAGCAAATCCCCCCGGCTCACGTCGAGCACCTCCACCGCCATGCCCGCGGACGCGGGGCACTGGTCCACCAGCCACTTGAGGCCGCGCCATGCTGACTCCAGCCGGGCCACGGGCTCCGCGATGAGCACGTCGTTCGCGCAGCGCAGCACCGTCTCGTCCAGCAGGTCCCTCACGGACTTGCGCGCGGCCGTGGCGGGCGCGGACGTCGATGAGCCCGAGGCCGGCGCGCGCGGGTTGAGGGCCTTCACGAACGCATCCACGGCGCGGGCCGCGGTGGCGGGCGAGGGGGGCTCGGCCTGGTTGAGCAGCGCCTCCACCAGGGCCGCGTCATTGGACGACACGGCGGGCGCGGGAGTCGGTGCGGGCCGCGGCGGAGGCGCCGCGTCACGCAGGGCCGCGGCCACCGCTTCGGGCAGGCGGCCCGGGCCGGTGATGGCCTCCACGCGCCTCGCCGCCTCCTCGGGCGACAGGGCGGGGGTGAGCTGGTCTCGCAGCGCGTGCAAGTCGCGCAGCGCGGGGATGCGGGTGAGCACGTCGGCGACGCCGAAGTCGCGCAGCCGCTCGAAGGACAGCTCCAGGGCGCGGGTGTCGTCGGCGCCCAGCCGGTCCGGGACGATGAAGCGCACGTGGCTGGCGGCCTTGGCGAGCTCGCTGGCGAAGGTGTCGGAGCTCACATGAAAGCGACGGCCCGAGGGTGTGGAGGAGAACGCTCCCGCCACCAACCACCGCACGCGAGCACCCTCGGCACTGCTTCCGCTCTGACTCATGCACCGCCCCATCCGTGAGTAAGGCGCGGCACGTTAGCCCGAGGGAGGTGTTCTCCGCGAAGGCATGGCGGTTTCCCACACCTTTCCAAACCCCTTGCATCGCTCCCACCCAGGCCCCAGCCTCCACCCGCCATGTCCATCCGCAAGGACTACATCGAGCGCCTCGTCGAGCAGTTCGCCGAAGCCCTGTCCCGGCTCCTCAAGGCCCGCCAGGAGAAGCGCTTCGCCGAGGCGGCCGGGCTCATCCGCTCCACCGCGCTGGACACGCTGGGCATGGAGTACGACGCCCTGCTGATGGTGGACGCGGCCTCCACCTCGCGGATGCTCGGGGACCCCTTGCGGGTGAAAATCCTCGCCCGGCTCGTGGCCGAGGACGGAGAGCTGCACCTGGAGCAGGGCGACACGCGGACCGCCACCGCGCGCTTCCACTCCGCGCTCGCGCTGTATGCCGAGTCCCGCGCCCTGGGCCGCCCCCATGACGACGAGGACACCGCCGTCCTCACCCGCCTGCGCGCGTGGCTGGGGCCCGCCGCCTCCGCTTGAAAGACAGCACTCCCACCTGAGTCCACTCCCACCCCTGTTCCTTTCGATGACGCGTCGCGGCCTTCGTGACGCCATGCATTAAAGGAAGATGAGGCTTCGCGAGAGCAGGTCCTCTTTCCGACAGGGAAGTGCTCGGTTGCCGGACACTCGGCGGCCGCGCTGACAGGCTTTCTGGGGGGTGGGTTGCCGATCTGTCTGCATTCCCGGATACGATGAGGTGCACGTCCTCACCCGAATTTTATGGGGGTGCGCTTGTCGTTCGTTGAGCTTCCGCAGAGCGTTGTTCCGTGTCGAAACCTGGTGGGCGGCGAGTGGCGGGTGCCTCAAGGCGCGCAACTGCTGGACGTACGCAGTCCGTACACCGGCACCGTCATTGGCCGAGTTCCACTCACCTCCGCGGCGGGTGTAGCCGAAGTGGTGGAGGCCGCGCGGGCCGCGGCGCCCCAGTGGGCCGCCACGTCGCTGCGTGAGCGCACCCAGTTGCTCTTCCGCTTCCGATATCTCTTGGAGCAGCACCTCTCGCGGCTGTCGAACCTGGCGGCGAGCGAGGCGGGCAAGACGGTGGCGGAGGCGCGCGCCGGACTGCTCAAGGGCATCGAGGTGTGCGAGTTCGCGCTGTCGCTGCAGAACCTGGACAGCGGCGCGCACATGGAGGTCAGCCGGGGCGTCACGTGTGAGCTGCGCCGCGAGCCGTTGGGCGTCGTCGCGGGAGTCACGCCCTTCAACTTCCCGGCGATGGTGCCCATGTGGATGTTCCCCATCGCGGTGACGCTGGGCAACGTCTTCATCCACAAGCCTTCGGAGAAGGTGCCCCTCACCGCGTGCGCGCTCGGCGAGCTGATGCTGGAGGCGGGCTATCCGCCCGGCGTCTTCTCCATCGTCCACGGTGGCAAGGAGGCGGTGGACGCGCTGGTGGCGCACGAGGACGTGAAGGCGCTGGCCTTCGTCGGCTCGTCCGCGGTGGCGCGGCACCTGTATGCGGAGGGCAGCAAGCGCGGCAAGCGGGTGCTGGCGCTGGGTGGCGCGAAGAACCACCTCATCGTCGCGCCGGACGCGGACCCTGAACTGACGGCGCAGGCCGTGGTGGACTCGTTCACCGGCTGCGCGGGGCAGCGCTGCATGGCCGGCAGCGTGGTGCTCGCGGTGGGCAACGTGGAGTCGCTGCTGGCGGATATCGTCCGCCGCGCGGGGAGCATCGAGGTGGGTCCGGGCATGGGCGCCATCATCGACAAGGGCGCGGTGGACAGGCTGGAGACGGCCATCGACAAGGCCGCGTCGGAGGGCGCCAGGCTGGCGCTCGACGGGCGGGGTCGCCGTCCCAAGGGAGACACGTGGGCCGGTGGCAACTGGCTGGGCCCGTCCATCCTGGACCAGGTGCGGCCGGACATGGAGGCCGCGCGGCGTGAGCTGTTCGGCCCGGTGCTGTCCATCATCCGGGTGCCCACGCTGTCCGCGGCGCTCGCGGTGGAGAACGCGTCGCCCTACGGCAACGCGGCGTCCATCTTCACCACCAGCGGCATGGTGGCGCAGACGGTGGTGGAGGGCGTGCGCGCGGGCATGGTGGGCGTCAACGTGGGCGTCCCCGTCCCGCGTGAGCCCTTTTCTTTCGGCGGCACCGGCGAGTCGCGCTTCGGCCACGGGGATATCACCGGGCCGTCCGGACTCGACTTCTGGACGCAGCTCAAGAAGGTCACCCGCAAGTGGTCGGCGCGCACCGACGGCTCCTGGATGAGCTGAGTCGCGCGCCCTCACGTCCACTTCGCCCGAGCTCCAAAAACGCGCCCGCAAGGAGGGCGCTCCCATGGCAGACAAGAAGCCCGTCAATTCCATCCGCCTCACCTCGCATCCAGATGGGGACGCCGTCTCCATCCGTTGGGGAGAGGCGGACCCGACGCGCCGAGGCCCCGTGGTGGCCACGCTCACCGAGCCCGCGCACCGCAACGTCATCGGTACGCACGCCGGCTCCTACGCCGTCTATCGCGCGCTCGCCGTGGCCGCCGGCATGCTGCCGCAGGACCACCGCGCCGACCTGAAGGACACCTCGCCCGCGGCGCGGATTGGCCCGCACCCGTCCTGGAGCAACCCGGACCGGATTGTGTCGTTGGACCCGTGGGGCGCCGTCGCGCCGCAGGCGTTCAGCGCGCAGTCCGAGCAGGGCATCGACTTCCGTCCCACCATCGCCGTCACCCGCGCGCACATCAACCTGCCGGAGCTGCGCGACGCGGTGGTGGCGGGCCGCCTCAAGCCCGACGGTGACCTGCTCACCGCCAACGGCGACATCAAGGTGGTGAAGGCCGCGGTGGACCCGGTGTGGCACCTGCCGGGCATCGCCAAGCGCTTCGGCATGACGGAGAACGCGCTGCGCCGGGGCCTCTTCGAGCAGACCGGCGGCATGTTCCCGGAGCTGATTACCCGCCCGGACCTGCACGTCTTCCTGCCGCCCATCGGCGGGCTCACGCTGTACGCCTTTGGAGACATCAACTCGGTGTCCAACAAGGACATCCCGTTGGCGGTGCGCGTGCATGACGAGTGCAACGGCTCCGACGTGTTCGGCAGCGACATCTGCACCTGTCGTCCCTACCTGGCCCACGGAATCGAGGAGTGTGTCCGCACGGCGCAGGCCGGCGGCGCGGGCGTCATCGTCTACTTGCGCAAGGAGGGCCGCGCGCTGGGCGAGGTGACGAAGTTCCTCGTGTACAACGCGCGCAAGCGGCAGGAGGGCGGCGACTCCGCGGCCACCTACTTCCAGCGCACCGAGTGCGTGGCGGGCGTGCAGGACATGCGCTTCCAGGAGCTGATGCCGGACGTGCTGCACTGGCTGGGCATCACCCGCATCCACCGCTTCGTGTCGATGAGCGACATGAAGCACGACGCGATTGTTCGCTCGGGCATCGAAATCCTGGAGCGCGTGCCGATTCCGGAGGAGCTCGTCCCCGCGGACGCGAAGGTGGAGATGGAGGCGAAGAAGGCGGCGGGCTACTTCACCAAGGGGCCCGTGGCGGACGCGACGGCGCTGACCCAGGTGAAGGGGCGTGGCCTCGATGTCTGAGCAGCCGCTGGCGAGGGCGGACGTGTCCCCGGCGGTGGCGTGGCTGCGCACGCCGGCCGCCATCCGCGAGCGCTGCCACCAGCTCCTCGACCTGGGACTGGCCGGCAAGCTGGCGCACTTCCGGGTCGAGCCCTCGCGGCTGCCGGTGGTGGTGGACACCGTGCTGAGCGTGACGCGCGAGGCGTACCCCACGCTGGACATCCCCGTGCACAGCCGCTGGCGCCACTTCGACGCGGGCGGCGTGCAGCGCGTGGCGGAGCTGGAGGCGCGGCTGAAGGACGCCACGCCGCAGGAGCGCGCGCGGGCGAAGCTGGACCTCGCGGTGGTGAGCGTGCTCCTGGACGCGGGCAGCGGCCCGAAGTGGAGCTACCGCGAGCAGGGCGGCGCGACGTGGGCGCGCTCGGAGGGGCTGGCGGTGGCCAGCTTCCGCATGTTCATGGACGGCCTCTTCTCCTCGGACCCGGACCGGCCGCTGCGCGCGGACGCGGAGGCGCTGGGGCGCTTGTCGCGCGAGGCGCTGGCGCGCGGACTCCAGGTCTCCGACACGAATCCGCTGGATGGCTTGGACGGACGCCTGCACCTGATGCACGGCCTGTCGCGCGTGCTGCCCCGGCCCGGCACGCTGCACGACATCGTCGCCGCGCAGGGGCGGAGCGTGAGGGGCTCGGAGCTGCTCGGCGTGGTGCTGGAGACGCTGGGCCCCATCTGGCCCGGCCGCGTCATGGTGGACGCGGTGAACCTGGGCGACGTGTGGCCGCACTCGGCGCTGGGCGCGGTGGAGAGCGTGGACGCGCTGGTGCCCTTCCACAAGCTGTCACAGTGGCTGACGTACTCGCTGGTGGAGCCGCTGGCGGAGGCGGGCGTGCGGGTGGTGGAGCTGGACGGCCTCACCGGCCTGCCCGAGTACCGCAACGGCGGCCTCTTCGTGGACCTGGGCGTGCTGGTGCCCAGGGACGAGCGGCTCACCCAGGAGGCGCTGCACCCGAGCGAGGAGCCCATCGTCGAGTGGCGCGCGCTGACGGTGGCGCTGTTGGACCGCGTGGGGGCGCTGGTGCGAGGCCGGCTGGGGATGACCGCGGAGGAGCTGCCGCTGGCGAAGGTGCTGCAAGGCGGGACGTGGACGGCGGGGCGCAAGGTCGCCGCCGAGCGACGCCCCGGAGGCGTGCCGCCGATTCGCGTCGAGAGCGACGGAACGGTGTTCTGACAACCGCTGACCGAAAGGGAGGACGCAATGGAGTTCCCCAACTGCACCGTGGTGGACCATCCGCTGGTGAAGCACAAGCTGACGTTGATGCGCCGCGCGGAGACGAGCACCGCCTCCTTCCGGGCGCTGCTGCAGGAAATCTCCCTGCTGCTGGCGTACGAGGCGCTCAGGGATTTGAAGGTCCGCGACGAGGAGATTCAGACGCCCATGGCGCCCATGAAGGCGCCGGTGCTGGAGGGCAAGAAGCTGGTGCTGGTGGCCATCATGCGCGCCGGCCAGGGCATCCTCGATGGGATGCTCCAACTCGTGCCCTCCGCGCGCGTGGGCCACATCGGCCTGTATCGGGACCCGGAGACGCTCACTCCGGTGGAGTACTACTACCGGGTGCCGGGCCAACTGGCGGACCGCGACGTGGTGGTGTGTGACCCGATGCTCGCCACGGGCAACTCCGCGGTGGCGGCGCTCCAGCGGGTGAAGAAGAGCAAGCCCGGCTCGCTGCGCTTCGTCTGTCTGCTGGCGTGTCCGGAGGGCCTGGCCAACCTGCGCGAGCACCACCCGGACGTGCACGTGTACACGGGCGCGGTGGACGAGCGCCTCAACGAGCACGGCTACATCCTCCCGGGCCTGGGCGACGCGGGAGACCGGCTCTTCGGCACCAAGTAGCCGCACCCAGGCAGTTGCCTCCGGCAACGATGTTTTGGCTGTACCCGCTGGCGCGCGACAGGATGCGCGCCGCGGGGGCCAGCACGTCGAGACGGAGGTACGCGGGATGCGAGCGAGGACTTTCTGGCCCCGGAATGGGGCCGCATGGCTTGGGTGGCTGCTGCTGACAGGGCTGGGTGGCGCGCTGGCGGCCCACGCGGAGAGCGACCCGTGTGACTGCGTCACCGACCGTCAGAGCGTGGTGTCAGAGATGCCATGCCTCATCATCGCCGCCTATTCGAGCTGTGGCGCGAGCACGGTGCGCAATGCCTGCGACACGCCGGTGACGTTGGTGAGCTGGCCGCTCGTCGGTTGCGCGGATGGGCTGTGTGATTTGGAACTCCAGCCGAACGAGCAGGCCTCCTTTCACTTCGCGGACGGGCGGGGGCGGTCCTCGTCCATGAAGTGGGGCGTGGAAGAGCGCTTCGAGGAGGAGACCTTCACCGTCTCCGTCGATGGCGAGGAGCGCGACCTCGTCGTCTCCGCGAGCGTGTCGTGTGTGGCGGGGAAGGAGTCCTCGGGTGGCTGTGCCTCTTCGCCGGGAGGACTTGCGCTCGCGGGCGTGCTGGCGCTGCTCGGAGGCTGGCGCCGCGCCCGTAATCGCTGACGCGGGAGCGAGGGCAAAGACAGGCACGGAACCTGGGTTCTGTCCGAGACGGAGCCGGGCTATACCTGCGACGGGCACCGACCGAGCGTATCGACGAGGGCTCCCTGGGTACCGACACATGCGGGCTGGATTCGCGGTGTGTCAATACGCCCGGAAGCTTCGAGGCAGATGGGTCAACCCCCTGTCTCGCGGGGGATGCGGCTGCTGGATGGCTGACGTCCCCGCCGGAAGACTCGCATGTATCAAGCCTGACGCTGGCTTCCGCGCGGGTGTCGGCTGGTGCGCGCCTCCACGATACATGACGCATGGGCTGTCGGCTGGGACACGAGCAGGTCCGTGGAGAAGAGGCGCCCGCTCGCCGGAACAATCCTTCATGCGTTTCATGTCGCGACGGCGAGCCCTCGGTGATGTTTCACCCGAGGGCTTCCTCCGGTCCGTCGAGCGAATGGAGCGAAACATGAAGGTCGGTCATGATGTCTCGGCGTCGCGCGGATTGCGCGCGGCCCTGATGGTCCTTGCTGTCGGTGCGTTCAGTGCATGCGGCATCGGTCCCGAGGAGGAAGCGCTCCTCGAGGCGGAGTCTTCGAGCGAGGTGTCCGCGTTGGCGTGGGACGCGTATGCGGACGCGGTGGCGTCTGGCACCACGGCCGCGGTGCTCAACCCGAACAGGGCGCTGGGCGCACCGGACGGGCAGGTGGCGACGATGCTGGGCCTGCTCAACTCGGCGCTGGTGCTGGATTTGGGCGCGGGCGAGGAGGGCACTGGCGACCTGCGCGTCCATTACCGGGGTCTGAACGTGGCGCTGGTGGCCCAGGTGGACTTCCTGAAGGCGGATGGGAGGACCACCATCAGCTCCAGCCCGCTGCGCCTGGTGGAGCTGGGCCTGGGGACCCATGTGGCGGTGGTGAGGTACTCGGGCAACGAGCCCTACCGCTACGTGCGCCTGCGGGGCGTGCTGCTCGCGCTCTACCTGGTGGACGCGGTGGAGACGTCCATCCGGCCCTTCTGTGGTGACGGCGTGCTGGATGGGGACGAGGCCTGTGACGACGACAACCAGGCCTCCGGAGACGGCTGTAACAGCGTCTGTCAGGTGGAGCCCGGTTACACCTGCGCGGGAGCGCCGAGCGTCTGCACCGACATCGACGAGTGTGCCCTGGGTACGGACACGTGCGCGCCGGGCGAGGTCTGTGTCAACACGCCCGGAGGCTTCGAGTGCCAGGCGCGAGCCTGTGTTCCGCCGCGCATCGTCTGCGGCGGGTTTTGCGTGGACCCGAACACCGACAACAACAACTGTGGCGCCTGCGGCAACGTCTGTGGCGAGGGGAAGACCTGCTCCTCGGGCGTGTGCCTGGGCACGGGCACCCTCCAGTTCACCGCGACCTGGAGCCGCAATGGTGACGCGGACCTCATCGTGGCGACGCCCAGGGGCAAGCGCATCTTCTATGGGAACAGGGGACCCAACGAAGGGACGGACTTCGGCGAACTGGATGTGGATGACACAGCGGGTGACGGGCCAGAGAACATCTTCTGGGCGCCGGACCGGACGCCGCCTGCCGGCAACTACAACTTCTGTCTCCGGGTGGGCAACTTCAACCCGGCGCCGAGCCCCACCAACCCCGTGGAGTACAACATCCGCGTGCGGCGTCCTGGCCAGCCGGACTTCTCGTTCGTCGGCTCGGCCACCCAGAACAGGCCGCTCGGGATGTGCGTGCCCGGCGAGCCCGCATACGTCGGGTCCATTCCCTATCCTTGAGACCCGGTAAATGACAGACACCGGTCCGCGAGGGGAGGGGGCCCCCGCGCGGGCCGGTGATGGGTCGGTTGGGAACCCTGTCTCGGAGTGCCAGGGGATGCAGGAGAATGGCTTGCTCCAGTCCCTGGGGCGCTAAGGACACCCACGTAGCACGTGTCATGCTTTTGGCGGGAACGGTGTCGACTGGCTCGCTCCACGTCGACCTTCAGCGTCTGGCTTGTCGGCTGGAACACGGGTAAAGCAGGCAATTGAGGGCCGGACCTCACGGAAAAAACCCTCCATGCGTTCCATGCGCAAGGCGGGTGCTCGAGGTGGATGGCTTCACCGGAGCGCTTCGTCTCGTCAGCCGAATGGAATGGAGCGAAACATGAAGGTCAGTCGCGGTGTGTCTGTGACGCGCTGGTTGAGCGCGGCCCTGGCGTTCGTCGTTGTCGGAGCGCTCGGCGCGTGTGGCGCCAGTTCCGAGGAAGAAGTGCTCTTCGATGCTGAGACTTCGAGCGAGGTGTCCGCGTTCGCGGGTGACCCGTATGCCAATGCGGTGGTGCAGGATGGCCTGCTCGGTGTGAACAACCCCCAGAACGCGGTGGGTGCTCCGAATGGGACCACGGCCAGCTTCCTGGGGCTGTTGGGGGCGTCGCTCACGCTGGACATGGGCGCGGGTGAAGAGGGGACCGGGCCGCTGCGCATCTATTACCGGGGGCTGAACCTGGCGGTGATAGCGCAGGTGGAGTTCCTGCGGGCGGACAGGAGCGTCATCTCCACGGGACAGGCGCAGTTGCTGGACCTGGGGCTGGGGACGCACACGACGGTTGTGTCCTTCAGCAATCCCACGCCCTACCGCTTCGTGAGGCTGCGCGCCGGGCTGCTCGCCATCTTCCAGGTGGACGCGGTGGAGGCGACGAGCATGGTGGGCACGGTCGTCTGTGGTGATGGCATGGTGGGCATGGGCGAGGGATGTGACGACGGCAACCGGATGGCGGGGGACGGCTGTAGCGCCCAGTGCGCGGTGGAGCCGGGGTACACCTGCCAGGGCCAGCCGAGCGTCTGCCATGACGTGAACGAGTGCACCAACGGCACGGCGCAGTGCTCGCCGAACGCCTACTGCACGAACACGCCGGGCAGCTACACCTGCACGTGCAAGCCGGGCTACATGGGGGATGGCTGGACGTGCAATGACATCAATGAGTGCACGAACGGCACGGCCCACTGCCAGCCGGGCGAGACGTGTGTGAATACGCCGGGCAGCTTCGAGTGCCGGCCGGGGACCTGCGCGCCGCCGCGAGTCCAGTGCGGCACGCAGTGCGTGGACGTGTCGTCGGACGAGCACAACTGCGGCTACTGCGGCAACGTCTGCGCGACGGGGAAGACGTGCACGGCGGGGGTGTGCACGGGCGGTGGCGGGGGCATCGCGCTGCAGGTCACCGCGATGTGGGGCCGTGACGGGGATGCGGACCTGGTGGTGCGGACGCCCACGGGGAAAATCATCTAC